>PKSX01000143.1 GCA_002869435.1 Marinilabiliales bacterium
GCAGATGCCTCCCGGAATTCCTGTGGCTACTGTAGGAGTAAACGGATCGCTGAATGCTGCAATTCTGGCTTCACAAATTTTGGCATCAACTGATCCATCAATCAAAGAAAAAGTGTTGGAATACAAGAGCAATCTCAAAAATAAGATTGTGAAAGCCAATGAAGAACTGAAAACCAAAGAATTCAAATTCAAAACCAATTAAGATGCGTGTTACTCTAATCCTTTTATTGCTGGTAGGCTCATTGGTTTCCAATGCGCAGTATGCTCCCGAAAGTGCAGTTTCACTGGGTAGTGGCGGTGCCGGTATTGCCGGAGATTTTTTCTGGAATGGAATGAATAACCCTGCCGCATTGGCCTGGACCGAAGAAATTTCTGCCGGTGTGGGGTATAATACCAGGTTTATGTTGTCGGAACTTTCCGACAGGTATTTTATGGTGGCATATCCAAGAAAAGACAATGGGGGCACGTTTTCAATAAATGTAAACCAATACGGTTTTTCATCGTATTCGCTTACCAAAGGCGGATTGGCCTATTCCCGTTTTTTCGGGCCCAATTTTGTAGCGGCTCTGCAATTCGACGTTTTTCAGTTTAATCTTGGCGATGAAACCTATGGCAGTCATACCGCATTTACTTTCGAGGGCGGATCTGAGTATAAGCTCAATGATAAGATCCGCCTGGGAACCCAGATATTTAATCCTGCCGAAGTGGAACTCAGTGCCTACGGAAATGAAAAAATCCCTCCTTCAATTGCAGCGGGTTGTGCATTAACACTTACTGAAGATGCCGTGTTTATGGTAGATATTGTAAAGGAAATGTATCGCCCGGCAGCGCTCAGAACGGGTTTTTCATATTTAGTTATGAATACTCTGGCCATCAGGGGTGGCGTGCAAACAGCGCCATTTTCAATTTCAGGTGGAGCCGGACTTCATCTTAAGAACTTTGAGGTCGATTTTGCCACATCATACCACCAGATTTTGGGTGTCAGCCCTTCAATTTCATTAATGTTTCATTTGAATAAGCAATAATGAGGTGGCTATTATTCATATCAGTATTTCTTATTTCATTGTCACTGTCTGCACAGATTCCCGACGACAATGATGCCAATGAGAATATTGAAAACAAGATTGAGAATATTGCAGAACAAACCGATGGTGAGCTCGATTATACACAATTAACGGAAGCCCTTCAGTATTTTTATAAACATCCGATTAATCTGAACAATACGGATTATGATGAACTGTCTGAGCTGGGGTTGCTTACAGACGTTCAGATACAGCACTTGCTGAATCATATTGAGAAAAACGGTAAGCTTTTGTCTTTGTACGAGCTGCAGGCTGTTGAAGGTTTTGATCTGCAAACCATCAATACGATTTTGCCGTTTGTAAAAATAAGTGGCGATAATGAGCGTAAGAGCTGGAATTTCAGCGATGTGATTCAAAACTCAAAATCACAGTGGTTTACCAGATATACTTCGGTTTTGCAGGAGCAGCAGGGATATACCGACATAAGCGACAGTGCATTGGCAGAAAGCCCAAACAGCAGATATCTTGGAAGTCCGTATAAACTTTACACACGTTATAAATTCACTTATTATAATTTGTTAAGTGTTGGAGTAACAGCAGAAAAAGATTATGGAGAAGAGTTTTTTAAGGGTACGCAAAAATCGGGCTTCGATTTTTACAGTGCTCATTTCTTTATTAAGAACCTAGGGCCGTTGAAAATGCTTGCATTGGGTGACTATAATCTTCAGTTTGGACAAGGTTTAACCATGTGGTCCGGGCTTGCATTTGGAAAAAGCTCACAGGCCATTGGCATTAAGAAAAGCGGGGTGGGAATAAGACCATATACATCTGTTGATGAGAATCTTTTTCTCCGTGGCGGAGCCACCATGTTTTCCATTAAGGACTTTGATATATACGTATTTGGTAGCTATAAAAAACTCGATGCCAATATAAATGCAGATTCATCAGACGGAGAAGAGTTTGTTATTTCCAGTCTTACCGAATCAGGATTGCACAATACTCAATCTACCATTATTGATAAGGATGTAATTTCTGAAATGGTGGCAGGTGGCCATATTCATTATCAAAAATCAAAGCTAAAACTTGGATTTACAGGTGTGTATACACAATTCGGTCAGGATATTCCTGAAGGAGATCAGTTGTATGAGCTGTATTATTTTAGCGGGAAGCAGAACCTGAATCTGGGGTTCGATTATAGTTATGTTTGGCGGAACTCAAATATTTTCGGTGAATTCTCCAGATCGCAAAATGGGGGTATAGCATCTCTTGCAGGATTAATGACTTCTCCCGATCGTTTTCTTACCTTCTCGGTACTGCACAGGTATTTTGCACGCGACTATCAGGTTTTCTATGCAACAGCCTTTATGGAAGGCTCCAGAGTTCAGAATGAACATGGATTATATCTGGGCGGCGAGTTAAAGTTTTCACGTAAGTGGGATATTACAGCGTATACAGATTTGTTTTCATTTCCATGGCTGAAATACAGAGTCGATGCGCCGTCAAACGGTGTTGAAATGTTGGGACAAGTGAACTTTCATCCTAAAAGACATTATCATATATACGCCCGTTTCAAACAGGAGCATAAAGAAATAAACAGCAGCGAGGGTTATTATTTCTCAACGCTTCAGCCCACCATAAAACGAAATTACAGGGTTCATGCTTCATACCCGATATCTGAAAGTGTAACCTTGAAAACACGGGCAGAATATATGACTTTCAATGATGGTAATGAGCCGCAAAGACAGGGTTTCCTCATTTATCAAGATATTTCGTTCAGGAAAAACGGTAGTCCCTTTGCATTTAGCGCCAGATACGCTTTGTTTGATACGGATACATACGATGAAAGATTGTATGCCTACGAAAATGATGTATTATATGCATTCTCTATTCCGGCATATTACTATAAAGGAAGCCGCGTTTACCTTATGGTAAGATGGAAAGCCGCCCGTGGTCTTGATTTTTGGGCACGTATAGCACATACTCATTTCTCTGATAGGGATGAAGTGAGCAGTGGACTTAATTTGATTGAAGGGTCATCCCGAACTGAGCTTAAAGTTCAGATGCGGATTACATTTTAGAGCCTATGATTACTTGCCACAGGCTTTTCTTGAATAATTAGTTTTATTACTAGTACCATGAGAGTCTTTGCGTCTCACGCTTTACGTGACAGGTTTGCGAGAAATAATCTGTGCATCCGTGGCTATCAAAAATCTTTAACATTTTTTAGTATTTATTTTGTCGGGTAAATACGCCTTTAAATCGGGGGAATTTTGCTTTCTGCCAAGATATCTGGATTTGGTTATGTGAAACGGTCTTTTTTCTGTGAATCATTAACAATTTCTCTTAAATTTGCAGACTTAATGCTTTAAATTCAGAAATTATGTTTAAAGGACAACCAAAAGGACTCATCGCTGCTGCTCTTGCAAATATGGGCGAGCGTTTTGGATTATACACCATGATGGCAATCCTCGTTTTATTTCTTCAGGCAAAATATGGTCTGAACGGAAAAGATGCCGGGTTGATTTACTCTATTTTCTATTTTTCAATTTATATTCTGGCATTTGTCGGGGGATTAATTGCAGATAGAATAAGGAATTATAAAGGGACTATTTTTGCAGGCCTTATTGTTATGGCAGCCGGTTATGTGCTAATGGCAATTCCTACTCCAACACCTGTTCCAAATAAAACTCTTTTTCTGACCATTACACTTGCAGGTCTGTTTATCATTGCTTTTGGTAACGGATTATTTAAAGGTAACCTTCAGGCACTTGTTGGTCAGATGTATGATAACGAAAAATACGGAAAACTGCGTGATTCCGGTTTTTCAATATTCTACATGTTTATTAATGTAGGTGCCATTTTTGCACCTTTTGCTGCTGTTGGTATTCGTAACTGGTGGCTCAAATCACATGGATTAGGCTATAATGCTGACTTGCCCGATCTTTGTCATCAACAACTGGAAGGTACTTTGAGTGGAGATGCACTTGCACGTTATCAGGAACTTATACCTCAGGTAGGTGGTTCAGCAAGTGATCTTACTGGTTTTGCCAATGAGTATTTGAGTGTCTTCTCAACAGGTTTTCATTATGCGTTTGGTGCAGCTATTGTTGCCATGCTTATTTCTGTAGTTATTTACTTAGGAAATAAAGGTAAATTCCCGTCAGTTCAGAAGAAAGCTAAAGATGCCACTGTAACTAAAGAGGAAGTGAAAATGGATGCCAAAGAGGTAAAACAGCGTATTTATGCTCTTCTTGCTGTTTTCTCAGTTGTTATTTTCTTCTGGTTCTCATTCCACCAAAATGGTCTTACATTAACATTGTTTGCAAAAGAATATACTGAATTGAGTATTTTCGGGATGGATATAACGGCTGAAGTATTTCAGTCAATGAACCCATTCTTTGTTGTATTCTTAACACCTATTATTGTTGCAGTATTCGGATGGCTTCGTGCTAAAGGCAAAGAACCTTCAACACCTAGGAAAATCGCAATCGGTATGTTTATAGCCGCCTTAGGTTATGTACTCATGCTTGTTGGTTCACTTAATGTGCCATTACACGAAGATGTTGTTGCTATGGGCGGTCTAGAACAGGCTCAGCGAGTAACTCCTTTCCTCCTTATTGGGACCTACTTTATCCTGACTGTAGCTGAACTATTTATAAGTCCACTTGGAATCTCATTTGTTTCAAAGGTTGCTCCTCCTCATCTGCAGGGTGTTATGCAAGGTGGTTGGCTGGGAGCTACTGCAGTTGGAAACCAATTGCTTTTCATCGGCGCTATTCTTTATGAAAGTATTCCAATCTGGATGACATGGGGCGTATTTGTGGTGGCCTGTGTAATCTCGATGTTTACAATGATTTTCATGCTGAAATGGCTCGAGCGCGTAGCTAAATAATGTAAGTTTCACACATTCATATATTAAAGGCTGTTGGTTTTCAATAGCCTTTTTTTTATATTTGAAATCTAAAATTAGAAGTTATGAAGGGGTTTGTTGCAACAGTTTTAGTATTAATTGTTTTTCAATTGAATGCTCAGTATGCAATTGGGCATAGAACAATTACATTTAATGATCCGTCTAGGTCGCGTAATATTGAATGTGAGATTTATTATCCGGGTGCAACAGCCGGTGATGATGTGGCTTGTGCATCGGGTTCATTTCCGGTCATTATTTTTGGCCATGGCTTTAGCATGGGTGTTGATGCCTATGATAATTTTGCAGACTTGCTACCCACGCTTGGCTATGTTTTAGTTTTGCCAACAACAGAGGGTGGGTTGGGTCCGGATCATGGTGATTTTGGCCTTGATCTGCGATTTCTGAATGAGGAAATAAAATCGGAAGCCACCACCAATGCATCGTTTTTTCTGTACGGTCATTTTAACGGTAATACAGCCCTAGCCGGTCACAGCATGGGTGGCGGATCTTCGTTTCTCGCAGCCGAAAACAATTCCAATATTACATGCCTTTTCAATTTTGCAGCTGCCGAAACTACACCATCTGCTGTTAGTGCAGCTGCCAATATTTCTGTGCCCGTTTTGGTTTTTGAAGGTGAAAAAGATGGGGTGGCTCCTCCGGCAAGCCATCAGGATCTGATGTATAATGCGCTAACAACAAACTGTAAATACAAAATTATTATTCTGGGTGGAGGACATTGTTATTTTGCCAATTATAATCTTGCATGTGCAACCGGGGAGCTGTTTACTACTCCGCAACCGACAATCTCGAGGGAGGAGCAACATGATTGCCAGTTCGATATGCTTCTTTATTTTCTGGATTGGCAACTTTTTGGCAATGCTTCTTCAAAGATGATTCTTGAGGATAGTTTGCAAAACTCGCCCAGGGTTTTGGCCACATATTCTTGCCCGTTAACTGGAATAGACAAAGACGGAAGCCAGATTTATATCTACCCGAATCCCGCATCAGAAGAACTTCATGTGGAATTGACAGAGATGGCAGATTTTTCAATTCAGATATCTGATATGCAAGGTAAGGTTCTCTTTGCTGACCAATATAAAGCAAAAAATGCTTTGGTGTTAGATGTTTCTGAGTATGCATCGGGTATGTATATTCTCGGAGTTCATGGAGACGATTTCCAATTAATACATACTTTTGTGCTTGAATAAAGGGC
>PKSX01000204.1 GCA_002869435.1 Marinilabiliales bacterium
GAAATGTAAGGCGTGACTTTACATTTACAAATAGGTTATGAGAAAAAAGACTACATTAAACTGTAGTCTTTTTCTTGTTGACTCGAGGTCTGATATATCGAGTATTTTCGAAGAAGACCTATAAACATTCGTTTGTGATAATTAGTATAACTCATTATTTAACTGTTATAAAACTCCTTAAGATTTTATGCGAAACTTCATAAACGAAATAGCCCAATAAATAATTCACATTTTTGTATAGGCACTCTGTATAGATGAGCGCCTTGTTAGCTTGCGTTTGGGTATCATCAGATCAAATTTGGAAAGCAATCGCATGCTTTGCATATACTCAACTTTGTATCTTGCCTTCGATATTGAATAAAGATTAGGCCATACCCAAATGTTTGGGCTATTACTATACTGGGGTTTCTTACAATAATTTCACTGGTGTTTTTACCTATTTTTTCATAAGTGCATTTACTTATAAGGGTCGTCTTCACTCTATATACTTTTACATCATAAACTACGCGGTTTATGGGGGTTCTATTTATTCTTAAGTTCTTTTTGTTAGCAATGTGTTGTTTTGTACCACACACGGCTTTTTCATTTGGTTTTAACGGAAACGGGAGTACAATTACTGAAATTCCTGAGAAAGCAGATCGTTATTATATCGACCCTTCGACTGTAATAGTATCCAAAGTTCTGAGAATCAAAAAGCTAATATACAGGAGCAATACAAACACGAATGTGTTAAATATCGCCTATTTTAAGGTAAATTCCAGTGTATTAGCGACAAGAAATATGATTGCCGAGAATATGAAGGAACATGCTCTCAAAAGTAAAATAAACTAAACTGATGAAAATTATGAAAGTCTGTACTGTTATCTGCTTTACAATTTTTTTTGTAAATCTATTGTTTGCCCAGAACAAGCCATCTGAATGGGAAGAATATAATACCGTTAATAATGTCACAATCAGCTACAAATACGTTGATTGTAATAACCCCAGCCAGGGAACATTTAAAGAATATGTGGTATTCAGGTTTCAGAATAATAATACAGTCCCGGTAAAGATCGAATGGGATCAGATCCGGTATTATGATAACAAGGATAATACTTCTGAGAATAGTATTGAAAATCATAAGGAGTTGATCTTAGGATCTGAAGAAATATTTGAAAGTTCCTGTGACACAGGTCGAGGATTCAATATCTTCTCTAAGTTTTTGAATTACAAAACTACGGAGTTGGTAAAATTCGAATTATCCAATATAAAAGTCACATTCCAGAAATAAAAACAAGGTTATGAAGAATATATACAAACTGACATTCTTATCCGTTTTCCTGTTTATCTTCTCAAATAGCTATGGACAAGTTATTGAAATAGGAGCAGGTACATCAACTGAGAACTATATTCCAGTATATGGCTTATATGATTGTGGGTGGTCCACTATGATATATGATCAAACTGAGATTAATACAGCTGGTGCAATTACAGCCATTGCTTTCAATGTTAGCAATTCTCCGTCATCATATATTACCAATAACCAGACAATATATATGACTCATACAACTGCTTCCACTTTTTCAACAGGTGCTAAACCAGATCCTACATCAATGACGCAGGTTTTCTCAGGAAGCATTACATGGAATGGTTCCGGTTGGGCTACTATTACTCTGGATGTGCCTTTTGCTTATAATAATAGCGATAATTTACAGATATATTGGGAGAATAACGATGCTACATGGAGCTCCGGCTATCCAGAATTCTATTATACATCAACATCAACAGATTACAAAGCCATTTACAAATATCAGGATTCATCATTTCCAACCGCTGATGGTACAATGTATTATAACAGACCAAATATTCGGTTGACAATTCCAAATTATTATAACCTAACTAATGGTGGAAACACCACAACATGTAGCGGTATTTTTTGCGATCCTGAAGGAACAAGTGGATACAATGATTTTAACGGATCTTATACACATACATTCTGTTCAGGTTCCAGTGATATTTTGAAATTTGATTTTACTGTATTTGAAACCACCGAAGCCGCTGATAATTTGGCTATTTATGATGGTCCAAATACGGGGTCACCCTTAATTGGAACTTATTCTCAGACAAATAGTCCGGGAACTGTTTATTCATCGGGCAGTTGCCTTACTTTTGTATGGACAACGGATGGTAACCAGGATGGAGACCCGGGATGGGAAGCTACAATATCATGCACCTGCACTCCTTTAAACGGAACGTATACAATTGGTGGTGCAAGTCCTGATTATGCAACCTTTACTGATGCCGTTAATGCTTTGATAAGTTGTGGCGTTAGTGGTCCGGTAATCTTTGATGTTGCTGACGGCGTTTATGTTGAGCAGATTAATATACCTTCTATAAGTGGTGCATCAGGCACCAACACCATTACATTCCGGTCCGCATCGGCTAATAATTCACTTGTCACGCTGAGCAACCCATCTTCTACTTCTTCTACCGACAACTACACACTTCAGTTTAGTGATGCAGACTTTTTCATCTTCAACCAGATCACCATTGAACGTACAGGTACAGAAACATATGGAACAGCAGTTTCTTTTATAAACGGAGCATCATACAATCAGGTATTGAACTGCCGGGTAATAGCTTCTTCTTCAACATCAACCAGCAACTCAGCCATCTATTCTACCGGTACGGGTCAAAACAGTAACTACATAGCCAATAATGATATTCAAAATGGGTATTACGGTATTTACTGGTATGGAAACAGCTCAACGCTTGGTACAGATAATATATTCTATTACAACAGAATCACTGATTTTTATTATTATGGTATTTACACCTATTATCAGGATAATATCATTTTCAGAGAGAATACCATCACAAATACCTCATCTGCATCCAGTACTGTATATGGCTTAAGAGCTGCTTATTGTGATAATGATCTGGAAATAACTAAAAACAATATTTCACTATCCAATGCATCAACTACCCATTATGGACTTTACATTTATTACTGTGATGGAACAAGTTCAAATACCGGTTTAATTGCCAATAATTTTATTTCTGAAGACAACAGTACATCAACGAGCTATGGTTTGTACTTAAGTGGTTCATATTATCAGAACATATACAATAATAGCATTAATATGAACGGAACTTTTTCAAGTTCGAGGTGTATTTATGTCTCCAGTGGCGGAAATTGTGAGCTGATCAATAATATTTTATCAAATACCGGAGGTGGATACAGTGTTTATTTCAGTTCAACAACGGCTGTAACTACATCAGACTTTAATGACCTGTATACAACAGGCTCTGCACTTGGCTATTATTCTGGTGACCAGGCTGATCTTGCAGCATGGCAGGCAGCATCCGGTGATGATGCAAACTCTATATCAGCAGATGCTGAGTTTTTATCGATAACCAATCTACATACAAATTCAACCAATGTCAGCAATTTAGGAACAGCACTGGGATTAATTACTGATGATATTGATGGTGAAGCACGTAATAACCCACCTGATATAGGTGCCGATGAATTTGATCCTTCTAACAATGATGCTGGTGTATCAGCGATTGTTAATCCGGTTACTCCTGCAATTATAGGTATAAACAACATTGACGTATCGGTAACAAATTTCGGTATTCAAAACCTGACATCTGCAACTGTTAACTGGACGGTTGATGGTGTTCCGGGACTTCCTTATAACTGGACCGGGAATCTGTCAACAGGCAACACAGACAGTCCGGTAACTATTGGAACGTATAATCTTACCGGTGGCACACACACTATTAGAGCATGGACAACCAATCCGAATGGTGTGGCAGATGAATATAATCCAAATGACACAACAGAGATTACAGTTTTAGCCTGTAATGTTATGAACGGAACATACACCATAGGTGGAGGTGCACCCGATTATGCAACATTTCAGGATGCAATTAATGCAATGACAAACTGTGGTATTAATGGCCCGGTTATATTCAATGTCAGGACAGGAACATATACAGAGCAGCTGGCTATTCCTCCAATTCCAGGTGCTTCAGCAACAAACACCATAACCTTCCAGTCAGAAACCGGTGTTAATACTGATGTTGTACTGGATTATCCATCGCAATCATCTTCTACTGATAATTTCTGTGTTCAGCTTAATGATGCTGATTATTTCACTTTTAGCAAAATTACAATCTCAAGATCAGGAAGCTTTACTTATGCAAGAGTTGTAGAGTTTGTAAATAACGCAGATAATAATAGTATAGAGAATTGTAGAATTATAAGTACAAACGGCACGAGCACCTTTGCATCAGGAATATATTCCAGCATCACAAGAGATAATAATAACACAATTGTAAACAATACAATATCAGGGGGTTATTATGGAATATATTGGGATGGCTCCACTACATTATTGGAAGAAGGGAATCTCATAATAGATAATACTATTACCGAATTTTACTATTATGGTATATATATACAATACCAGGATGGAGTTATTATTGAAGGTAATACAATAAGAAACAGATCCGGAGTCAGCACCTCATATGGAATATATCCACGCTATTGTGACAATGATTTTGAGATTACAAAAAATGATATACACCTATATGCTAGTTCGTCAAACTATTGTCTGTATTTATATTACTGTGATGGTACAAATCCGAATCCGGGTTTGGTTGCAAATAATTTTATAACCCAGTCAACAGGAACGTCAACAACATATGGTATTTACTCATATTATACCAATTATACTAATTATTACAATAACAATATTAATATAACCGGAACAAATTCAAGTGCCCGGGCAGCCTATCTGTATTATGGTGGTAATCTTGAATTTGTGAATAATATTGTTGTAAATACCGGCGGGGGCATGTGTGTCTATGCAACTCCGGGTACAAATCTGACAGATATTGATTATAATGATTATTATTGGACTGGACCAGACTTAGGGTATTACAGTACCAACCAGGCCAATCTGGCTGCATGGCAGGGAGCAACAGGTGATGACGCTAATTCAATTAACGCTGACCCCCTCTATTATACTCTTAGCGATCTACATGTATCAGCACCTGCATTGGATGGTACCGGTCAGAATCATACAGAAGTTACTGATGATATTGATGATGAAGTCAGAAATAATCCTCCTGATATCGGCGCGGATGAATTTGTTCTCCCCCCCCTTGATGCCGGTATATCTCAGATAAACAATCCAGTAACACCTGCTACTGTGGGTGTGAATAACATTGACATAACTATTAAGAATTTTGGTTCAACCAATCTGACATCTGCTGATATTGACTGGGAAGTGGATGGTGTTCCGCAAACAACATTCAACTGGGCTGGTAATATAGCAACCGGCAACACAAACGGTCCTGTAACAATTGGTCCTGCCATTCTCACTATGGGTTATCATACCATTAAGGCTTGGACAATAGATCCAAATGGTGGTGTTGATGGCAATAATTACAACGATACATGCGAGATAACAGTCTTTGCCTGTAATACCATGAATGGAACTTACACTATCGGAGGTACTACACCTGATTTTGCAAGCTTCAATGACGCTTTAACAGCAATGTTGAGCTGTGGAATTAACGGGCCTGTTATTTTTGATGTTCGTGATGGAACCTATACAGAG
This sequence comes from Marinilabiliales bacterium, assembly GCA_002869435.1. Classification (GTDB taxonomy): domain Bacteria; phylum Bacteroidota; class Bacteroidia; order Bacteroidales; family DTU049; genus BM518. Next base: position 5,613 of record PKSX01000204.1, read on the forward strand.
CAGCTCAGAATACCTGAAATTCCCGGTGCAAGTGCAGTTAACACGGTTACTTTCAGATCAGAATCAGGAAACAACACGGCAGTTATTCTGAATCATCCGTCATCTTCTAGTTCAACTGATAACTGGGGTGTCAGACTTGACAGTGCCGATTATATACGATTCCATGAGATCACTATATCAAGAAGTGGCAGTGAAAATTATGCACGCGTGGTTGAATTTATTAATGGTGCAAACTATAATGAAATTACAAATTGCCGTATCATCAGTACATCTGTTACAAGTTCAAGTGCAGCAGGTATATACAGTTACACCACGCTTGACGATGATAATCTTA
>PKSX01000010.1 GCA_002869435.1 Marinilabiliales bacterium
GGGAAAATATCCACACTATGATGGTGACGTTCAACAACATCCATATCTGTATGCAGAATCATCCAGTGAAGCATATTTGCAATCTGACACAATCCGCCCCCAATCTCACCCTTCATTTTACCACGTGAAAGTTCGAGTCCGTTTACAAAACCTCTCCTAATTGTTGGTTTACCCACTAATTTATACAATGAAAATTTTTCGCCAGGCTGAATAAGCAAACCGTTCAGAATCTCAGATACAATTTTAAGATTTTTGACTTTATTGTGCTGCAGTTGTAAATCTACCCCTTCAAGTTTCCTTACCAGAACTGACGAATGTTTAAAAACCACATGGGGTAACTCCCCATCCAGCTTTCTCCAAACGAGAGAACTTTTTTCTCGCAGCCATCGAATATTTCGTCTGACTCGCCGTACACTTACAGAAATAAAAAATACAAACCTGAATCTCTGACTTAATGATACTGCCATAATAATAAATAGTCTATAAAGATAATCATTTAGAAAAACACACATCATTGAGTAATCGAATACAACCGCTTACAATCACTTACACACGACTTCAAATGAAAATAAGCACTTAAATACCGAATATACAGACTATTACGACATATATTTGCTGCAGAAATTTAAAACTTCAATTATGAATAAAGTAGAATTAGATGGTCGCATAGGACGCGAACCACAAATCCGGGAAACCAAAAATGGAAATCAGGTTGCATCTTTTACCATTGCAACAAATGAAACATTTCAAACTGCTGCAGGTTGGCAGGAAAATACAACCTGGCACAGAATTGTAATGTGGAACGATGTTCTGGAAACCGTAAAAGAGAACCTAAAAGTTGGAGAACGTCTTCACATTCAGGGGCGCTTATCTAACCGTTCATATGAAGACAAGAACGGTGAACGCAAATACATAACAGAAGTAGTTGCAACTTCAGCAAAGATCTTTCAAGGTGCAGTTGAAAGTTAGAATATTTTCTTCCATATCCATATCCCGCGGGTTGTCATCTATTTTGGCAGCCCGTTTTTTTATGGCACGATTTTATTAACTTTACAGAAAATTTATCGTTATGAAAAAGTCACTGTTATTGATTGCCATTATTGCACTTCTATTTACTGCCTGTAAGAAAGACGGAGATTCATCTCCCGTTGTTATAAACCCAAATGCCAGCATCACTTGCAAGGTAGATGGTGTTTTATGGACTGCATTAACCAGAGTCACATCAAATACTGCCGGAAATTTCATAATAAATGGAACTACATTCTCCGGTGATGCTTTAAATATTTCAACCCTTGGTGATACTACAGGCACATATACACTGGGAACACTATCCTATCACTCAACAGCCTCTTACAGCCCCAAAGCCAGCAACCCGGACAGTTTATACACAGCTATTAACGGGACTGTTATTATAACGGAAGTCGACGATGTAAATAAAAGGGTAAGCGGAACATTTCAGTTCAATTGTGTCAATGTTTTAAATCAAAACCTGAATATTGCTATTACAGAAGGTGAGTTTTTGTATCTGAATTACCACTAAACTATTTTCTGAGTTTACCTGCAAAATCAATTGAGATATAATTATCAAAACTCATACAAACTGATTCGGCAAATAATATGGCCATTTCAATCAGTTCATCCCAATCTTTTTCAGTAAGTGAGATCAAATCATCAGGCGAGAAACACTTATGGTGAAGAGCATATAACAAGCCGGCATTAAAACTATCGCCTGCACCTACTGTACTTACCGGATCTATTTCATGTGAAGAGTAATGCTTTCTGAAATCAGGTGTTAACACATCAACGCCCTTGCTATTTGCGGTCATTATTAAAATCTCAGAACCCGATTCCCGTATTGTTTTATATACTTCTGTCGGATCAGAAGTATTAAACAGATACATGAAGTCCTCATCAGAACCTTTTGTTATTGAAGAAAAACGAATATTCTCCTCAATAAACGGCATAACCTGATCCTTAATCTTAAGATGGTTTTTCCTAAAATTCGGATCGTAAATTATCAAGGCACCTTTATTAACACATTCATCTAGAAATTGAGTCAGATCAGATCTGATCTCATCTTTTATACCATAAAAACTACCGAAAAGAATGATATCATTTTCATCCGGCTCAGGAAAGTTCAAAGCAGCCTTTTCATCTTTTCTTATCTTGTAAAACGAGTATTCCGCATCATTTCTGTCATTAAGAAATGCAAGGGCCAATCTTGACAATGCATCATTATAGCGGGTAACATAAGTTGTGGAAACATTATTATTCTTTAAAAAGCCATCAATAACATTCCCAACTGGGTCATTCGCATAATCACCCACCAGATATACATCCATTCCAAGTCTACCCAATGAAACTGCAGTGTTTAACATAGCACCACCCGGTGTGGCATCAAGAGGTTTTCCATTCTTAAAAATAATATCGAAAACAGTTTCACCAACACAAAAGAAACGACGGCTGTAACTCATACAATTTATACATTAACTTTGGGTTTATTGAATTTCTGCGACAGCTGATACATTAGAATACCTGCCAAATAATATACCAATACTATAATCCACAGACTTTCTGGACTCCGCAATATTAGCAGTACTACAGAAACTAATATCATTACTAGCACAAATATCTTATGCCATTTAGATCCTGAAACTTTCAAAGACATAACCCGAACCGGAACGAGCATTAATGCAGCAAATAAGAAAGCAATATACAGCATATTATATTCAGCTTCATAAAACCATGATTGGTAATCAAACATCAATGCAGTTAATGCAAGTGCTGCTCCTGGAGAAGCAAGACCACGAAAATCATTTGTCTGCGATTTATCAGCATTAAACCATGCAAGCCTGATTGATACAGCAAGAAGAAAAATAGCGGAGGGCAACACACCAATAACTATTTCATTCAGGTTATCAGAAAACTGTAAAAAGAAAGTGGTGTGCAACATTAAAAATGCAGGGGCAAAACCAAATGATATCAAATCAGCCATTGAATCGAATTGCCTGCCAAAATCACTAGTACCTTTTAATAATCTTGCTAGTAATCCGTCTAAAACATCAAAAACAGCTGCAACAATTATTGCAAGAAAGGCATATTCCATCTTCTCGCCGACCAACATTATCATTATTGCAGCAAAACCAGAGAGCAGGTTTAACGCAGTAAACACATTCGGAATAATGGTACGAAAAGTCATGATACAAAAATAGAAATATATCGTTACCAAATAAAAAAAAACCGCCCCGAAGGGCGGCAAAAACAAAAGGTATCTCACCAGGCGCCGATATATCTGAAGAATTCATCGGCATTGCTTGAGAAAGTAAAAGCGTCGTTAAGTATAAAAGCGTTATTCTTGTCGGCGATATAGGGGTAAGACCTTTTCGCCAGTTTAAGTCTGTTGGAGTCGAAACTAAGTAAAGACATAATATCAGCTAGCTGATATGTGGTTACTCCATTTGCAGCAATTGCACTGCTGGCAACAGAGAGTTTACGGCTATCAAAGGATTCACGATCCAAAGTCATCATAAGGGCATCGAATGTTTCTGGAGCCATTCCATAACTATAACCGCCATATGAACCATATGAACCTGAATTACCATAATATGAGTTGTTTCCATAACCATTATAACCATAACCGTTATTATAACCATATGGATCTCCATAGTTGCTTCCGTAGCTGTTTCCGTATGAGTTTCCATATCCGTTACCATATGAGTTTCCATAACCATTACCATGGCCGTTTCCATGAGGATTTCCATATGAAGAACCATACATATCCTCTTTGCGGATAATTCTTAATGCATTGAAGCGGTCAAGCTCGGCAATAACACGTTTATTGTGAGGTACATTAACATGGCCTGCATATACTCTCTGGTATCGGGGCATGGCATTAATATTTTCCTTGAATATTTCAATACGATGACTTCCATGATCGAGCCCCGAAATGGTTACCGTGCCGGAATAAGCCTGGTACTGACGGCCATTCATGTCAACATAAAAATTGGAGCCATCAAATACTCTGATTACTAATTCGGAGGCATTCAATGGCAATACGATACAAATCGAAAGAATAAAAAGTGAGATAGAAATTAATCGTTTCATAGCACAGTCCTCCAGTTTTGGTTAATACTACCAAAACTATTTCAAAAGCTATGCCACAAAATTTAAGTTACTCTATTAGAGTAAGTTTACCATAATACTTATGCCAGAGTCCATCACTGTATTGAACTTCTATGAAGTAAGAATATACACCCGGCAGGGCCTTAGAATTATTGATCTTTCCATCCCAACCATATTCAAGGTCAGAAGATTCAAAAACAATTTTACCCCATCGGTCGAATATTCTCATAAAGTATCCATAATCTCCGGCAACGCCTATACCGTAGGGGCGGAAAACATCATTAATCCCGTCGTTATTATGTGGTGAGAATGCATTGGGCACATAAAAGGCTATATCACGCTCAACATATACAATGGCAAAGGCAGAATCTGAACAACCATGCTCAGTAGTAACTACCTGCCAAACATAATATGTACCGGCATCACTATACGTATGACTTGGGTTTTGCAGATTACTGTAATTACTTGGTGATCCGGTTTCTCCGAAATCCCAGTAATATGTGAAGGCTCCTGTCGACTGATCAGTAAAAGTATGTGTTGGATTTGACATATTTACTGTCTGAGAATCAGGCATAAATCCGGCAATAGGATTTTCATAAACATTAATCATAGCCAGGTATGAAGCCGATGCAGGACATCCGTCTGAAGAAATAATATCCAGCGTAACATCATATGCTCCGGGAATTGCATATACATGTTGCGGGTTTGCATTTGTACTTGTGTTAAATACGCCTGACGCAGGATCACCAAAATTCCAAAAATATGAAACCGCACCGGGAGTAATACTTGAGTTGAAATCAACGAGCACCGGTTCACACCCTTCTGAAGGTATTGGGTTCACATCTATAACCGGATCCGGATACATTTGAACAGTAACTGATGCAGATCCTGTACATCCTTGCTGATTTGCTCCGGTAACAGTATATGTAGTTTGACCGGATGGTGTTGCTGTTACGGTAGCACCAGAATCTGAGCTCAAAGTTGCAGATGGCGACCATCCATAATAATCACCTCCGGAAGCAGTCAGATCAACTGCACTGTCTGGACATACCATTGGGTTGGGCGGTGTAATGGTAACCGTTATATCTGAGTTAACCACAACGGTTTGCGTCTGAACAGTTTCACATGGTCCTTCCGTAGCTGTAAGTGTAATAGTATATGTGCCCTGCGATGGCCAGTTCACCTGGTAAGGTCCACCACCGCTTCCTGAAGCAACCACACCTCCGTCAAAATCCCATGTATATGTTACATTTGGATCAGGTGTATTATCCAGACTGATATCTGAATTTTGATTTATACACACAGGTGATATCGCAGAAAAATCAGCATCAGGACTTGGAATTACAGTAACAGTTATAGTATCTGTAGCCAAATTACCTAGACTGTCAAAAATTGCAACAATATAGTCAGTAGTTGTTGTTGGACTAACCCATTGATTTAAAGAATCGGATAATCCGTTTGACCAGAAAATATTCTGAGACTGAGGACAGACAATTTCCACTTCATCAATTCCCCAGTGATCCCAGTTGTTTCCAGATGTCAAATCCTGATACCAGCGGATTTTTGTATCAGGACCAAAAGCAGCCACAGGAATTGACTCACTATATGAATCCCAGGAATACAATGGGCCGGTATAAGTAGTATTGGGAGTCCAGTAATTGATATCTGTCCAAACCGTATATGGTGGCAACGAATACTGTAGGTGAACACCCTCGGTTGGCTGATCGGGATCTTCGCAATCGATTGTGTTTTCATCAGCCGCGTATCTCATCTCCCACTCGATCATGCAACCACCGAATAGATTAAACGGCAA
>PKSX01000114.1 GCA_002869435.1 Marinilabiliales bacterium
ATCCGATATTAATAAACCGTTGAAAGTGATTGAGCATGTTCCTGCCGGACAAATGCCAAAGAAAGAAATTGGTGAAGGAGAATGCTCGAAAGTGATGACCGGCGCCCCTGTTCCAAAAGGTGCAGACATGGTTTTAATGGTAGAAGATTGTGAAGAGCTTGGCGATGATCAGATCAGATACGTTGGTCAGTCAAAATCGGGAAATATTTGCTTTTTAGCAGAAGATATTGCGAAAGATGATGTGGTTTTGCCCGCAAATACACTTATAAAATCACAGCATATTGCTGTTATGGCTGCGGTGGGTGCTACCAAGGTTAAAGTATACCAAAAAGTAAAAGCGGCTATTCTTAGTACCGGCGATGAGTTAGTGGAACCTCAGGTAAAACCGGGCCCGTCGCAGATTCGCAATTCAAATTCCTGGCAATTGCTTACTCAGGTGAAAAGAGCAGGTGCAGATGCTGAGTATATGGGAATTGTGCTCGATACCATGGAAGATACCCGCGAAAAGCTAAGTAAAGCCTTGGAAAATAGTGATATTGTTTTCTTGAGCGGCGGTGTAAGCTCTGGCGATTACGATTATGTTCCGGTGATAATGAAGGAACTGGGGCTGGAGATCCTGTTCGACAGTATTGCTGTTCAGCCTGGTCGCCCCACAACATTAGCCGCAGGTAACGGAAAATTCGTTTTCGGTCTGCCCGGAAATCCGGTTTCATCATTTGTTCAGTTTGAGTTGCTTGGTAAAATGCTGATAGCAAGCATGAATAATATCGAAATGCCTGATCGTATTGTAAAATGTATGTTGGGAGCCGATATAACTCGCAAAAAAGCCAAACGCAAGTCATTTTATCCTGTGAAACTCAATGAAAAGGGCGAAATCGTTCCGATTGAATATCATGGTTCGGCCCATATCAATTCGTTGAACGATGCAGAAGGCGCTATTGCCATGGATATTGGTGTGATGGAAATTAAGAAGGGAACCCTGACTGATGTACGATTCTTTTAACCGTAAAATAAATTACCTCCGAATTTCGGTTACCGACCGGTGCAATTTTCGTTGCACATACTGCATGCCGGAAGAAGGCGTACCCTTAATGTCGCACCACGATATATTATCGTTTGATGAAATTGTAGAATTAACCCGCCTGGCAGTATCGAAAGGAATTGACAAAGTACGAATTACAGGCGGCGAGCCACTGGTGCGTAAAGGTATTGTTTCATTGGTGAAAATGCTGGCTGATATTGATGGAATTAAAGATCTTTCAATGACTACAAACGGAGCTCTATTGCCAAAATTTGCTTATGATCTTAAAAATGCCGGTTTGAACCGCGTGAATATTAGTTTGGATGCCATGGATTCGCAGCGATTTAGCGAAATTACCCGATCCGGAAATCTGGATGAGGTGCTGAAAGGAATCGATTCAGCTGACGAAGCGGGTTTGCTTCCGATAAAACTCAATTGTGTAATCAAGGAAAACTCGCTGGAAAAAGACGCATTGGCGGTAAAAGCCTTTGCTGAAAAACGTGGATTTCAGGTTCGATTTATTCATGAAATGAGTCTTGCCGATGGAAGTTTTTCTGTTGTGGAAGGCGGCGAAGGTGGGCATTGCGGCATTTGCAACCGGTTGCGACTTTCTGCCGACGGACAACTCTTTCCATGCTTGTTCAGCGATATTGGATATTCCATTCGCGAATTGGGTGGGGAAGAAGCTTTAAATCTGGCATTAAAGAATAAACCCAAAAGCGGAACCACAAGTGTGGGGCACGAGTTTTATAATATTGGCGGGTAATCTAAAACAATGTCATGCTGAGCTTGTCGAAGTAGGCATTGTTTTGACCCAAAAAGCTTGTCAGTTCGAGCGCTTGTCCTGAGCAGAGTCGAAGGGGAGTCGAGAACTAGATAAGCTTTTGACTGGAAAAACTAACTTTGCAATAGAAAATTAGAAATATGAACAAATTATCACATAGCGATGCAGACGGAAAAGCCCGTATGGTTGATGTAAGTGACAAGCCACAACAGCACAGAATGGCACGTGCCGGTGGTAAAATCTTTCTGCAAAAAGAAACGGTCGAACTCATTCGCGAAAATGCAATGAAAAAAGGTGAAGTTCTTAGCATTTCTGAGTTTGCAGGCATTTCAGCCGCAAAAAGATGCTCGGATCTGATCCCGCTTTGTCATCCTTTACTTCTCACAGATGTGAAAGTCAAAGCAGAGCTTCAAGATGATTGTGTTTATGTTGAAAGCATGGTAAAGTGCACCGGCCAAACCGGCGTTGAAATGGAAGCCCTGACAGGAGTAAATGTAGCCTTACTCACAGTTTACGATATGTGCAAAGCTGTTGACAAAACCATGCGCATTTCTGATATTACTTTACTCGAAAAAACCAAGCAATAATGAGCGAAAGCAATAAAAATATTGAAGTTCTGGCGGTTAATATCTCCAAAGAAAAAGGAACCGTAAAGGAAGCTGTGCCTGAAATTAAGCTGACAGCAATAGGTGTTGACGGCGATGCCCACAGTGGCGACTGGCATCGAATGGTAAGCATGCTGGGGCAGGAGAGTGTAGAAAAATTTGAGCACAAAGCCGGACGGAAAATTGCCTTTGGTGAATTTGCCGAGAATATTACCACCAAAGGGCTTTTGCTGTATGAAACACATCCACTGGATCGGTTTGTGGGTAAAGATATCGATCTTGAAGTAACCCAGATTGGAAAAGAATGTCACGGCGATTCATGTGCCATTTATCGCGAAGTTGGAAATTGCGTTATGCCCAAGGAAGGCATTTTTGCACGTGTACTCAAAGGCGGTAAAATGAAAGCCGGCGATACGCTTGAGTACAGACCCAAAATTCAGAAAGTTCATGTAATTACACTCAGCGACCGTGCTTTTCGTGGCGAATATGAAGATCGCAGCGGTCCGGCTATTGAGGAAAAACTCAAAATCTTTTTCAGCGTTTCAAACCGCAAATTTGAAATTACCAGAACCGTAATTCCTGATGATCCCGAAGCGTTGGAAGCTTTGATTGCACATTCTGTAAATGCCGATTTCGATGCCATAATTACCACAGGTGGTACCGGAGTGGGCGAGCGCGATATTACGCCCGAAACTATTCAACCTATGCTCGATAAGGAATTGCCCGGTATTATGGAAATGATCCGTGTGAAATACGGCGAGAAAAAACCGCAGGCTTTACTTAGTAGGAGCATTGCCGGAACCATCAATAAAACTCAGGTTTATTCTTTGCCCGGTTCAGTTCGTGCCTGCAATGAATATCTCGACGAAATTCTGAAAACCTACCACCATCTGATGCTTATGTTGCATGGAGTGGATGCGCATTAACCGTAGCCGTCACTTTAGCGTCCGGCGATTAGCCGGTCATAGAGTCGTTGGCGAAGCAAAATTTGGTGAAAATTGTGTGGATGGACAATAAATTTACAAATTAATTCTTCAAAATATGAAGCTCGTAACAGTATTTTTATTAATGATTCTGGTGTTTTCCATTGCTCAGGCGCAGCCTGAATTTGTCTGGGCTAAGAATGTGGGGTCTGCTGGTAATTCTACCTATTGCTATGGTATTGCTGTTGATAGCAGTGGAAATGTGTACTCCATTGGCAATTTCTGGGGTACAGTCGATTTTGATCCGGGTTCAGGTGTTTTTCCTCTAACATCAAATGGAAACGACGATGTTTTTGTTTGCAAATTTGATCCGTCTGGAAATTTCCTTTGGGCATTTAAAATCGGGGGCAGCAGCGCCGATTATGGCTATGATATTACAATTGATGATCAGCAGAATGTGTGTATAACCGGTGTGTTTTATTCAACAGTTGATTTTGATCCGGGAGCTGGTACTTATTCACTTACTTCAGCCGGTGGCTGGGATGTTTTCGTAGCAAAATACAATCCATCGGGAGATTTTCTGTGGGCACGCAAAATGGGAGGTACTGCCAGTGATTTTGGATATGCAGTTACTACTGATCCGTTTGGAAATATTCTTTGTGCAGGGTGGTTTGGCGGAACCGCCGACTTTGACCCGGGAGCGGGAGTCTTTAATCTTGCCTCTGCAGGTGGGAACGATATTTTTGTTTGTAAGCTGAATTCATCCGGAAACTTTCAGTGGGCGAAGCAAATGGGGGGCTCAGGTACAGATCGTGCCAATGCCGTTGTTGCCGATGAGTATGGGAATGTGTATGCCGGTGGTTATTTTGAAGGTTCAGCCGATTTTAATCCAACCGGTGGAGGGCATATCCTAACATCATCCGGAATGACTGATTTATATGCCTGTAAGCTTGACTCCGGTGGGAATTTTGTTTGGGCCTCAGCTTTTGGAGGACCTGAAACAGATTGGTGCTATGGTATCGATGTAGATAGTATCGGAAATGTATATACCACCGGAACTTTTACAGATTCAGCCGATTTTGATCCGGGAGCGGGAATTTATAAACTCATTTCAAATGGAAGTATGGATGTCTATGTAAACAAACTTGACCCATTGGGTCAATTTGTATGGGCTTCTCACATGGGTGGTATTTACGGCGATATTGGTCGTTCCGTAAAAGTGGATGATTTGGGTTTTATTCATTCCACGGGTTATTACTCAGATTCAGCCGATTTTGATCCCGGCGCATCCGTTTTTAATTTGAATTCTGTGAGTGGTTCCGATATTTATGCCAGCACACTCGATTCAGCCGGGATGTTTTTTTGTGCCGGAAGTATGGGTGGTACCGGCTCAACCGAATATGGAATGGCTATGGCGATCGATAATGACGGCTTCGCATATTATGCCGGCAGTTTCAGCGGAACAGCCGATTTCGATCCCGGTTCGGCTACATTCAATCTAGCCTCAACGGGTACAACGGATGCCTTTTTTGCAAAACTTATTGCCTGCTCTCCGTGTGTGCCAACTGCTTCAGATACGGTAATGTCAGTTTGTACGGGATTTGTTTCTCCAAGCGGAAACTATGTCTGGACATTGGATGGGGTTTATACCGACACCATTCCCAATGCAGCTCAATGCGACAGCGTGATCACCTTTTATCTTACTATTCTCGATAATACGTATGGAACCATAAATCCTACAGTTTGTGATAATTACACTACACCAAGCGGAAACAATACCTACTCAGTTGCAGGAACGTATTACGATACCATTCCGAATGCTGCCGGTTGCGACAGTATAATTACAATCAACCTCTCTATTGCTCCGCCGGATACCAGTGTATCGGTTGTTGGAACCACTCTTACTGCAAATGCAGTTGGAGCTTTGTATCAATGGGTCGATTGCAATAATGCATTTATGACCATCCCGGTGGCAACTAATCAGTCTTTCACTCCTTCACAGAGCGGAAGCTATGCGGTTGTGGTGTATCAGTACGGGTGTTTTGAGATGTCATCGTGTTATAATGTGATTGTAACAGGAATAAGTGAAACAGACGATTTACAAATTCTGAAAGTATTCCCGAATCCTGCCGATGGTGTGTTTTCAGTTGAGTATACAAGCCAAGAAGCATTTCCTTATGAGATTTTAGATATCAAGGGTCGGATCATCCAAACTGGAATATTGCACATCGGAATAAATACGATTGATCTTCAGGAAGTAGAAAACGGCAGCTATTTCCTTAGAACCCGGTTTTCTGAGATAAAGCTCATTAAACAGAATTAGTATTTATATAGTAAAACTGACAGGTTCTGTCAAAATTGATGTGGAACCGTCAGACAAAACTAATTTCCCGGCTTCATTTCTATTACTTCAAATCCGGTCAATGATTCATCGGTGGTATTGAATTGAATCTGCTCATCAATTTCAATGTTGAACTTAAGATCATAGTATTTCTGATCGAGAAAAACCTTTTGATCCGGATTATCGGCTGAATACGATTCTGAAATGATCCTGATTGGGTAATTTGTTTCTTTATCAATG
>PKSX01000248.1 GCA_002869435.1 Marinilabiliales bacterium
AATATCTTTTATTCCGGCGCGTTTGGCAGCCAGAATCTTTTCTTTTATTCCGCCAACAGGAAGTACAGTGCCACGTAAAGTAATTTCGCCGGTCATGGCTATGTCTGATCGAACGGTTTTTCCGCAAAAGATACTGGTGAGTGCCGTAAAAATGGTTATTCCGGCCGAAGGTCCGTCTTTTGGTGTGGCTCCTTCAGGCACATGAATATGAACATTGTTTTGCTCAAAGCGGTCTGGTGAAATATCGAGCAGGCTGGCATGCGATTTCAGGTATTCATAAGCCAGTGTGGCCGATTCTTTCATTACATCACCAAGATTTCCGGTCATGGTTAGCATGCCTTTTCCTTTGCTTAACGAAGCCTCAATAAAAAGTAATTCGCCACCATACATGGTCCAGGCAAGTCCGGTAACAATCCCAATTCCGGGCTTCTTGTTCAGTTTATCTCTGTGAAAATGCGGGATACCCAGAATCTTTTCCAGCTCATCCAGTTTTAGCGTACTTAGTTTTTTGCCTTTTGAGAAATCTACTGCATGGTTTCTGATTACCTTGGCAATGGTTTTTTCAAGGGCACGTACCCCCGATTCTCTGGTATAATCGCTGATAATCCGTTTTATTACCGCATCGCTGAACTTAAGACCGGATTTTGCCATTCCGTTTTCTTCCATTTGTTTTGGAATGAGGTGGCGTTTTGCAATTTCGGTCTTTTCTTCCAACGTGTATCCGCTAAGATCAATGATTTCCATGCGATCACGAAGAGCCGGGTGAATGGTTGACAAATTATTGGCTGTGGCAATAAATAGGATTTTCGACAGGTCGTAATCCATTTCCAGATAATTGTCGTAAAAGGTTGAATTCTGCTCCGGATCTAGGATTTCGAGCAGTGCTGCCTGTGGATCACCATGGAAAGTGTTGCCGGAAACTTTGTCAATTTCATCAAGCACAAAAACAGGATTACTCGTTTGCACCTTTTTCAGGTTCTGTACAATACGTCCCGGCATGGCACCGATATAGGTTTTGCGATGACCGCGTAATTCAGCTTCATCTCTTAATCCTCCTAAAGACAATCGAACATATTTTCTTTCAAGAGCTCGTGCAATGGAGCGTCCTAGTGAGGTTTTTCCAACCCCCGGAGGGCCTAGCAGACATAAAATAGGTGATTTCATGTCGCCTTTAAGCTTCAACACTGCTAAAAACTCAAGAATACGTTCTTTAACTTTCTCAAGTCCGTAATGGTCTTCGTTCAGAACCTTACTCGCATTTTTGAGGTTGAAATTGTCAACTGTAAACTCATTCCATGGCAGCTCGGTAAGGAATTCGACATAATTGAGTTGTATGGAAAACTCTGCTGCCGAAGGATTCATGCGTTTGAGTTTAGCCAGCTCTTTATCAAATGTTTCAGCTACTTTAGCATCCCATTTCTTCTGGGCAGCCTTTTCTTCAATTTCTTTTATTTCCTGTTCATGCGGTGCGCCACCCAGTTCTTCCTGAATGGTTTTAAGCTGCATATTCAGAAAATAGTCGCGCTGCTGCTTGTCGATATCAATCTTTACTTTTTCCTGAATCTGCTCTTTCAGCTCCAGCATTTCAAGTTCGCCTGAGAGCAACTGATACACTCTTGTGGCCAGTTTATTCAGATCGTTTATTTCTAGCAGCTTTTGTTTTTCAGCGGTATGAATTTTTAGATTGGAAGCAATGAAATGTAGCAAAAAAGCAGGGCTTTCTATGTTCTGAAGCGCAAAACCTGCCTCATTAGGCATATTGGACGATTCTTTAATTACTTTGACCGCAGTTTCCTTCAGATTGTCCATCAAAACATTGAATGCTTTGCTCCCTTTGGCCTTGAGCAGTGTGTTATCGAAGGCTCTAACTTTTGCTTTCAGATAAGGATCGCGCTGTGTAAATTTCTCAATACCAAAGCGGTTTCGTCCCTGAATAATTATAGTATCGGATCCATCGGGCATTTTTAGCAGTTTGATGATATAAGCCATGGTTCCGGTACGATACAGGTCTTTGGCTTTGGGGTCATCAATTTCAGCATCTTTCTGTGCTACAACACCAATGGTTTTGTCTTTCTTATATGCATCGCGCACAAGTTTTATGCTTTTTTCACGTCCGACAGTAATGGGAATAATCACTCCCGGGAAAAGTACAGAATTTCGTAAAGTCAGTATAGGAAGTTCATCAGGAATATTCTCCGAATGAATTTTTTTTTCATCTTCAGCGCTCAGGAGGGGGAAGAACTCAGAGTCTTCGCCATCAGAATCGGATAAAACGAGATGTGAGAGTATATCTTTTTTAGTCTTGCTCATAGTGCCAGATTGTCATAATTATCAAAGAAAATTAGGAAAAGCTAAATAGTCAATTACAATGCCAAAAGGTTTTTATCCGTGACGCTGGTCTTTGCTCATGTCAAAAATGCAGGATAAAATCTCTTTTTCGGTGTCATCGAATTCAATCTCACGTCTTTTCATTACAGATTCTGCAACCTTAAATGCTTTATTCAACTGAAATGTCGTCATCTTTAAAGTGCCTCCCCAGCTGAATGATGGCACAAAATTACGCTGGAAACCGCTGCCGAAAATATTGGCAGAAACCCCAACCACAGTGCCGGTATTAAACATGGTGTTGATTCCGCATTTACTGTGATCGCCCATGATCAGGCCGCAAAACTGCAGGCCCGTTTTCTCGAAACGCTCGGTGTAATGACTCCAGAGTTTTACTTCTTCGTATGTATTTTTCAGATTGCTGTTATTGGTGTCGGCACCAAGGTTACACCATTCGCCAATTACCGAATTGCCGAGAAAACCATCGTGAGCTTTATTTGAATACCCAAGAAAAACTGAGTTATTGATTTCGCCGCCTACTTTTGATTGGGGACCTACAGTTGTTGGACCATAGATTTTGGCTGACATCTTCACAACAGAGTGATCACAAAGGGCAAAGGGCCCGCGTATGACACTGTTTTCCATTATTTCAGCATTTTTTCCAATGTAAACAGGCCCGGTTGATGCGTTGATGATAGACATTTCAAGTTTTGCACCTTCTTCAATAAAAATATTCTCAGGAGCGATAACCCGGTTGGTATCAGAAATTTGCTGAGATATTCTTCCGTTGGTTATTAATGACCAATCCTCAGCTATGTTCCGGCCGTTTTCTGAAAAAATATCCCATGGGTGCTTAATTTTGCGCAGTGGAGCTTCGAGTTCTATGAATTTAAATGATGAAATATCAGGAGTTAGAAACTCTTCAAAAGATTTTATTTGCTCTAGATAATTACGGTCAGCAACAAAGGCAAGTAATTCTCCGTTTTGAATCAGAGCATCGCCCGATTGAAGCGTCATAGTTCTGTTAATAATCTCTTCATCAGGAATAATACTTCCATTAATCAGCAGGTTCTGATCACAGATAGTAACAGGAAACTTTTTTTGCAAATACCCGGCGGTAAGAAAGGATGTTTCTGTTTCTGTTCTTTTTTTCCATTTTTCGGCAATGGTTAATATGCCACAGCGAATATCTGCCACTGGTCTTGTGTAGGTAAGCGGGAGTAGATGCATCCGGCTGATATCGTCGAAGAGAATTATATTCATCATGTACAAATATAAAAAAAGCCCTTCAAAAAAGGGCTTTTCAGAAATATATATTTTCTTATTCTTCTTTGTCTTTTTGAGTGTAGTGTTTCTTGTAGCGGTTTTTAAACTTGTCAACACGACCTGCGGTATCCACAAGTTTCATTTTACCGGTGAAAAACGGATGAGATGTATGTGAGATTTCCATTTTATATAAAGGATATTCTTTGCCGTCTTCCCATTTAATGGTTTCTTTGGTCTCAACAGTTGACTTTGTTATGAAAGAATAATCGTTGGAAGTATCTTTAAATACCACAAGTCTGTAATTCTTCGGATGAATGTCTTTTTTCATTTCTTCTCTGTTTTGGGGGTGCAAAGATAAGAGTAAATTGCTATTAAACAAAATTTCCTTGTAATTTTTTTAATACGGAGTTCTTTAGGATTTATTAATCAAAGATAATTGAATATATAAAATGTTTGATTTGTTTTTCTTGGCAAAGAATTTGTATATTAGTGGCATTAATTTAAATCAACCTATATGAAAAAAATCTCCGTTTTAGTAGTTTTTGCCTTATTACTAGGATTTGGCAAAATGAGTTTTGCTCAGGAAAATGCAATTAAACTGAATATCTTCAGTTTAGCCATTGGTACTTACAATGTCGCATATGAAAGAGCAATCAATGATATGAACACTGCTCAGTTGGGTGTTTTCTATCTGAACTGGGGTACCGGTTCTGGTGATTATAAAACAACATTTACCGGACTGGGAATTACTCCTGAATTTCGTCATTATTTCGATGAGTCGCTTTATGGTTTTTATGTGGCTCCATTCCTTCGCATTCAAAGTTATACTTTGTCGCAGGATTATGATGATATTGACACATTAGGCAATTTTGTAACACGTACAGCAAAAGGAAACCTGATGACCTTTGGTGGTGGTGTAGTTGCCGGACACCAATGGGTGCTTGGCGAGCATTTCACTATCGACCTCTTTTTAGGGCCTCAGTATAGTGCTGGTACAGCAAAAGTTTCAGATGACTCAGATGATCCCGATTATGAATTCTCAACCGGTGCATTCAGCGGTTTTGGAATTCGCTGGGGTATGACATTTGGATTCGCTTTCTAAAACTAAAACCTTATTTAAGCAAAAAAGCCACGCATTAGCGTGGCTTTTTTATTTCCCTTTGCTTTCAGGGTTTATTCCTTAAGGAATTTTGTGTTTAATATTAATTCGCCATCGCTCTTATATCCTCTGATGAAATAAATACCCGGTTTCAGAGCTGAAATATTAATACTTCCATTCACATTTTCATACACAGCTGTTTTTCCCTGTGCATCATATATTAATGCTGTGAACTCTTCGTCAATGCCAAATATATTAATTACATCGCTTGCCGGGTTTGGATACACAAAAGCATTAGGCTCAGCCTGCTCGGCAATATCGCTTGAAGCAGAACAGGCTATAGCATCTATCCAAAGATGAGTGAGAAATGATGAATTCATGTCTGTATACGGATACCATGTAGATCCATCTTTAACATAAGCAGTATTCGATCCAGCGGGTATTTCAGTAACATATGTGGCAAACGTATCTTGTGGCGAAGTATAATACACTTCATACCCAATATAATAATTACCTGTTGTGGTTACCGGATTTGTAAATTCCACAAAATTCCAGTAACCGGGATTAAATGAACTGTAATACACATCTTTTGTTGCAATAACTGATCCCGGTGTAGTTCCACCATTGTATACTTTAAATGTAACTTTTGCTGAACCGCTCATATTAGAGGCTTTTACTACAGCAACATATAAACCATTAATAATGGGTTTACTCGGGCTGGAAAATTTTTCGGCAAACTCATCCCAGCCATATCCGTTTTGCCCGGTCCAGTATCCCCATTCTGTAGTGAAGCTGTAATAGGTGGGGTTATCTGCAAGACTGTAGTTATATAATGTATCACAAGATCCACCGGGATTGGGAGTACCATTGGGTTCAATATTTGTCAGAATCTGATTATAATAGGAGTAATCGCCACTTCCTCCTCCGGTACCACCGGTTCCTGGCGAAATATCATTTAGACTGTAGTATCCGTCATAATAACCGCCCCAGCCAAAATTGAAGTGAAAATAATCGGATGATGTACCACTTCCCTGATAACCATCGCAAACAAAGGCATGTCCACTGGTATAAGTTGCATCAAATCCGGTGTAGAAAACGGGTTTGCCGCCATCAATCTGAGCTTTCAGCAGTGAGGCCCATTGGCTGTCGGTATAACCTGAACGAGTTATCAGCGATATTGATGTTTTATAGTCAAAATTGTAAATAAAGGAAGATCGGTGATCAGAAATATATGAACCTGAGCCGCTTGAACTATAGCCCATATCTACAGATATTCCAACATGTGACATGATTTCGGCAACCTCGCTGTTATCACTGTACAATGTATTTGGCATCGAACCCCAGTTATATGTTGCGGTAGCAAAATTTGCACTCAGAGTACCGTATGAACTGTAATATGAATTGGAGCCAATACCATTAGTAGGCCAGCCCCAGTATTTCATGATTTGTGCCTGCGCAGTTGCACCACAACCTGTGGGAACATGGTAACACATATAATAACCTGCACTTGCATCATAGGGGCAGTCTTCGTTATAATAGCAGCCCTGATCCCAGGTAGTTGACAATAGCGGACCTACGGCATCTACATCTTTTACCCCTTTTGAATTAAGGTAATGATCCCATAAATTCTCAATTTCCGCTGATACGGGGCCGGTACTTTCGGATGCCAGAATAAGCTGACGCTTATAATCAGCAATGATTGCATCTACAGCAGGCGGGGCTTCCCTGGTTTTGTCAAATGCTTTTGTTAATGAATAAGCCAATACAGGAATAGTATTATCAAATGCAGAAACAATGACAAATCCTTTACCGCTTGTTGTATTGAAAATATATCCCAGTATTTTACCGTCATCGCTGCTCAGTTTGTCGAAAAGGGCGAAATCGGCGTTTGTGTTTTTGTCAATCATTAAATGTTTGCTGCGTTCAGAATAAAAATTTCTGGCTACAGCCTCAGCTTGTTCAGGGCTGATGGTTTGGGCATTGATTCCGGCACTAAAAATCAACGCAAAGAAAAATGCGTATAGCTTATTCATAACTGGTTGGTTTGATTCAAGTTCAAAGATATAAAATATTGTCCTTGAAACATAATGAAATTGTCGTAAAAATGTTAAAGATACCCTGCTATGGCATAAACAATATATCCGCTGACTTCGTGAATAAGTTCTTTCCACATTTTCAGGGCTTCCAAGTTCGGTATTAAGAGGTTAATAATGAACCAGTTTCTTTTACCGGTGTTGAAATCGACAGGGTAATAATCACAAACAATACCTTCCTCCCTAAAGCAGGCAGAAGTGCGACGCATATGCGATGCAGAAGTGATGAGTAAATAATCGCCACCCGGAAGTGAATCATTAAGTATTTTTGCACATTGCACAGCATTTTCATGGGTGTTATATGAAACACTGTCAACCCATATATCCTGGGATGGAATACCGTTTTCAATAAAATATGATTTTAGTAATGGGGCCTCAAGCATATTTCGGTAGTTTAAACTGCCTGATCCTCCGCTAATGAGGATTTTATCCACCTTCCCCTGATTGTACAGGTGGATCGTTTTCATTATTCTGTCGGTATTATTTCGAAAAGTAATATCCTTATGCATTGCATCGTAGGTCACCATGCCTCCGCCAACAACAATGGCAACATCATATTGAGTATTGAGATCAGAAGCTTCAATATGAGCAGGCTCCCACATACGCATAAACTCAGCTGCAATGAACTGATTGCTGAAAAAAAGAAATACAATAATGGCTGTCAGAAGGAATTTTCGTTTGGTTTTGGCCTTTTTTTTAAATAATGCAAAAAGCAAAAGAGCCAATATCCAGCTTAGTGGTGAAAATAAAAATGATAATATTTTGCTGAAGAAGAAAAACATGGTTTATGCTAAGTTCTCAAAAATTCCACTCCCAAATATAGCAAAATCATATTTAATAGGATCATCAGGGTCGAATTCACGTAATTTTTCAGTGACCTTTCTTACCGCTTTAGCATCGTTTTGGTTTCTGTCAAGCAAGCCAAGATTCCGGGCAACACGACCAGAATGAATATCAAGCGGAATCATAAGTTTCGACATAGGAAAACAATCATTCCACAGTCCAAAATCAACACCATTGTTGTCTTTGCGAACCATCCATCGCAGATACATATTGAGTCGCTTGGCCGCACTACCCTTGGCCGGGCTGCTGATGTGTTTTTCGAAGCGATTCTCATGTTCAGTATGCAGCATCTCAGTCCTGAAAAACTCAATTGAATCCATTGCATTTCCACCGTTTTGAATTGTTTCGCAAAAGACATTTTTCAGACTTCCATGTTTATGAATGATGTTTTGAAGCATTTGCATCATTGTAGCCGCATCAAAAGAATTAAATGTTCTGTGCACAAATCCATCCAGCTTTTTTAGATCAGCAGAACTGTGGTTCATAATAAAACCAAATGGAGCCATATCCATTCTTTCCATCAAACGTTTTGCAGAGGTAATGATACTTTTTCGGTTTCCCCAGGCAATGGTGGCTGTTAAAAGGCCGGCTATTTCAATGTCCTCAGGTTTTGAGAACATGTGTGGAACTGAGATCGGATCAGTTTCAATGAAAGACTTTTGGTTATATAAGTCAGTCTTTTCTTCGAGCCATATTTTTAGTTCATCATGTGTCATGGATAAAGAAAAGCCTTTCCACCAAATGATGAAAAGGCTATATTGTATAGGTAAAAGTTTCTATTTCTCGTGAGTGGTGACAATAAGCTCTTTGCCAATGCCCACGGCTTTTACGTTATCAGGAATAAGGTGGTGGTGACGTGTTGGCAGTGATTTTTCGAGACCCTGCTGAATAAAATCGTCGGTAACCACAGGCTTAATTTTGAGGTAACCACCTAAAACAATCATATTGAAAATCTTGGTGATTCCCAGTTCAGATGCTTTTTTAGTGGCATCAACCTGATAAATATTGATGTCTTTTCTTTCGGGGTGGCGAATGATTCCGTTAGGATCGTAGATCATGGTTCCACCGGGTTTGATGGCAGCCTCAAACTTATCCATTGATTGCTGGTTAAGAATGATTGCAGTATCATACTCATTAAGAATAGGTGAGCTGATGCGTTCATCGCTGATAATTACGGTAACGTTTGCCGTTCCGCCGCGCATTTCAGGTCCGTAACTCGGCATCCAGCTAACTTCAAGTCCCTGCATGATCCCGGAATACGCCAGAATCTTTCCCATGGATAATACGCCCTGGCCACCAAAACCTGCTATGATGATTTCTTCTGTCATAATTCTTCGTTTTTATTTTTTTACTAATTCACCATCTACCTTAATATCACCAAGAGGATAATGAGGCAGCATGTTTTGTTCGAGCCATTCGTTTGCTTTAACTGCAGGAAGTTTCCATCCTGAGTTACAGTTTGAAACGATTTCCACAAATGAAACACCCTTTTTCAGGTTTTGATTTTCAAATGCTTTGCGGATGGCTTTTTTGGCTTTGCGCACATTACCCGGCGTGTGAACCGCTACGCGTGTAACGTAATGAACACCCGGTAAAGTGGCAACGATATTGGTTATCTGCAGCGGATTTCCCATGGAGGCGAGTTCACGTCCGTAGGGAGAGGTGCTGGTTTTCATACCTTCAAGTGTAGTAGGGGCCATCTGACCACCGGTCATACCATAAATTCCGTTATTTACGAAAAAGATGGCAATGTTTTCACCACGGTTACAGGCATGAATGGTTTCTGCTGTTCCAATAGCAGCAAGGTCACCGTCACCCTGATAAGTAAATACATATTTATTGGGCCACAAGCGTTTGATGGCCGTTGCCAGAGCAGGAGCGCGTCCGTGAGCAGCCTGCTGCATATCGATATTGAGAAACTCGTATGCAAGTACTGAGCATCCTACCGGTGCAACACCAATAGTGTCAGCCTGTGCATCAAGCTCTTCAACGGTTTCTGCGATAAGACGGTGGGCGGTTCCGTGACCACAACCGGGGCAGTATGACAGTTGCTTGTCTGTCATTACCGGGGTTTTTCTGTAAACCAGATTTTCTTCCTGGATCAATTCTTCTTTCCAAATATCAAGTGTTACTTCTGACATAGTGTTACCCTCCGATAATTTGAGTTTTTACTGCTTCCAGTACGTCAGTCGGGGTGTGAATGATACCACCAACATGTCCGTAATGGTCTACCTTACATTTGCCTTCTACTGCCAGTTTAATGTCTTCAACCATTTGGCCGAGACTCATCTCCACAGAAAGCATTCCTTTAACCTGTCCTGCAAGACGATTTAGTTCTGCATTAGGGAACGGGAAAAGTGTAATCGGGCGCAGGAGGCCAAGTTTTATACCTTCTGCACGTGCCAGATCAATGGCTTTTTGTGCAATACGGGCACTGGAACCATATGCTACCAGCAAATATTCTGCATCGTCAGTCATGATATTTTCAAACATAACTTCAGATTGCATTTTTTCATATTTCTCCTTCAGATGAAATACGTGTTGTTCCTGCTTGGCAGAATCGAGGTCGAGAGAGGTAATGATGTTTCTCTCACGGTCTGGAGTCTTACCCGTGGTTGCCCATGGATATTTTGCTTTGATTTCTTCATCAGTAAGACGAGGAACGTGGTCGAATAGCTCTACTTTTTCCATCATCTGGCCAATTACACCATCTGTGAGAATCAAGGCCGGATTTCTGTATTTAAATGCCAGGTCGAAACCGATTTTTACAAAGTCCGACATTTCCTGTACGCTGGAAGGCGCCAGAACGATCATGCGGTAATCGCCGTGACCGCCGCCTTTTACAGACTGAAAATAATCGCACTGTGAAGGCTGAATGGTTCCCAATCCGGGGCCACCGCGAACAACATTAACCACTAGACACGGTAGTTCTGCACCGGCCATATAGGAAAGACCTTCTGCCATAAGACTTATACCGGGGCTCGATGATGAAGT
Organism: Marinilabiliales bacterium; assembly: GCA_002869435.1. Classification (GTDB taxonomy): domain Bacteria; phylum Bacteroidota; class Bacteroidia; order Bacteroidales; family DTU049; genus BM518. Next base: position 10,621 of record PKSX01000248.1, read on the forward strand.
CATCACCTTTTTACCGGCACCGGATCCACCATAAAGCATATTGATGGAAGCTACTTCGCTTTCTGCCTGTAATACCACCATACCTGTTGTTTCTTCGGGTCTGGTGAGCATTAAATATTCTATTACTTCTGACTGGGGGGTAATGGGATAACCGAAATACCCGTCGCAACCCGCGCGAACAGCGGCTTCGGCCACAGCCTCATTCCCTTTCATTAATCTTAATTCACCCATTATCTGATTTCTTTAGTTTTCAACTTTTTTTCTGTACACGGTAATTACACCGTCAGGACATACAATTGCGCAGTTCATACAGCCTGTGCAGGTGTCCTGATACGGTTCAGCAAAGAAATACCCTTTAACATTCACGGAATCTGCCATTCTCAATGTCTGAGTCGGACAAGCGGTTATGCATACCTCGCACCCTTTGCACCTGTCTTTATCAATGACGACCGCTCCTTTAACTTTAGCCATATCTCGTCGTTTTTTTAGTTATGATTCGTGGCGAAGTTATAAATTTTTCTAATATCCAAACGTAATTTAATACCATAATTAATAACACTAAAATATCTTGCTTATGGTATATTTATGATAATTAGCAATAAGCGCAATTTTTTAACGGATATTATCGTAATTTTACAACATGAAGGATTTGGAAAAATTATCGTTTGAAAATACAAAAACAGCATTTCAAATACTGGACGATAAGGAGTTAAAGAAAGCGAAACGCCTGTTTAAAATGGTGGCATCGCGCTTTTTACTCAAGATGGGAAAGATCTTTCTGCCATTGGCTTTGGCTACACGTTTACCGGTGAGCTGGGCTGTGAAGGGTATTTACAATTATTTTGTGGCCGGCGAAACCATTAAATCGGCAGATAGACTTGCCCAAAAGCTAAGCATTTATAATGTGAAGAGCATTCCCGATTACAGCGTGGAAGGGAAGGGTAGTGAGGAGTCGTTTCTGAACGTAAAAAATGAACTGCTCTACGCTATAGAACTAATTGCTGCAAGCAAGGATATGCCTTTTGCCGTTTTCAAACCCAGTGGAATGGCTCCTTTTTCTGTGCTGGAGAAAGTTTCTGCCGGAATTGAACTGAATACTGAAGAAGAAACATCTTATGAAGGAATCAGAGAAAAATGGGATGTCGTTTTTGCTGCAGGTGCTGCTAAAAATGTTCCTGTTTTAGTCGATGCCGAAGAATCCTGGATACAAAAAGCTCTTGATGATCTGCTGATGGAGTTTTCGCTGAAATATAATACAGAAACTCCAATTGTGTGGAATACTTTTCAAATGTATCGACACGATCGTTTGGAGCTATTAAGAAAACAAATAGAATTTGCCCGCGAAAAAGGTATTAAGCTGGGTTATAAATTTGTGCGGGGTGCCTATTGGGAGAAAGAAAATAAATATGCAGCCGGAAAAGGAATTATTTCCGCAGTGTATCAGAAAAAAGAAGAGACTGATGCTGCGTATGATGAAGCCATGAAGATTTGTTTCGAAAACCGCGATATCGTTCATTTTATGAATGCCAGTCATAATGAGGAAAGCAATTATTATCTGGCAGAAATGATGCTAAGTCACAAAATAGATACGGCTGATCCCGGAATCTGGTTTGCACAATTGCTTGGAATGAGCAATCATATAACATTTAATCTGGCTGAACAATGTTTCAATGTAGCCAAATATGTTCCGTATGCGCCTTTAAGAAAAGTAATGCCATATCTTTTACGCCGTGCCGAAGAAAATTCATCCATGCGGGGACAAACGGGCAGGGAGCTGGCTTTGATTGAGAAGGAGATGGATAGACGAAAAACAATTTAGTGTTTACTCAGGCTGCAAACTTTTCACAATTTCATCAATCTCATCTTCGGTAAAATTGCCGCTGATGGTAGCTTTACCTCCATCAACTGGTCCCATAACAATAGGCATAGCAATGATAAATTTGTCAACAACAATTGCAATGGGATATCCAATGTATTCTTCTGTAAGAATGTAGAAGTTTTGAGAGCCTTCTTCTGTGAAAGTGATGCTTATTTCCGGCACATCCATATTGTTATATGTCTTTTTCACTTCTAATATGTCAGACATACTAACGGATGGTTCAGCTTTAAATTCCAATTCACTCATGTCATAACCTTCATAATAGTTTCCAACTTCATAAAATCCATTTTCTCTGTCAATTGGAAACGGTAAATTGGTTTCATCTGATTCAATATAAGAGTTGGACATATTAATCACGTAATCAATGGCTACTTCAAGGTCTTCAAATTTCAATTCAATTTCATCGAATAGTTTATCTGATACAAAAATCTTGTCATAAGCGTCCGTCTGAATAAATTCATACAAATCATTTATATCATTATCTGAAAAAACTTCAGTGAACGCATCAGATATTCTGTTATATACTTCTTCATCAGATAGCATTTCTTCAATTTCATTGATTTTTTGACTGTCTTCTGCAGTAGTTGCATATTCCAGTGATATTGCCATGAATGAATAGTTCTCCTGTTGGGCTTGAACCAAATTCATTTTTTCGATGATTACTCTTGTTTTTTCCTCCCTTGATAGTTTGCAACTACTTATTGATAAGCTCAAAAGTAACATCAGGAACGAAATACAGGTGATTTTTTTGATTCTCATAATGGTGATATTTAATTATCCTCCGCAAACCACTCTGCAAAGGAAGTAGCGGTTTCATGCAGTTTCAAAGAAAAAAGTTTTAAACTCTTCGGCAGTTCTTTTTGCAGCATTTTGGCAAAGTGCTCCAGCATTTTCTCACTGGTGGGCTGAAAGGGCAGAATTATGGTGTGCAAGTCAGTGTCTTCCAGTTTGGCAATTAACTCGCTTTTCTCAGGCAGAACCAACGCATGGTCGTATTGGTCAACAATAAGCTTGTTTACGATTTTTTTAAGGTCGCCATAGTCTATCACCATTCCGTTTTTGGGAGATTTATCATCTTCAATAGGTTCGCCAATTACGGTAACCACCAGCTTAAATGAGTGCCCGTGAATGTGCCGGCATTTGCCATCGTAGTCTTTGAGGGCATGGGCCATTTCAAACGAGAACTCTTTGCTTAAACGTATTTTCATGACTATGCTTCAAAAATGAAAATGTATAATAATGTCGATAATGCTGCCAGGATGTACACAATGGAGGCAAAATGTATAAAAACCCTTATGTTTTTAATGGCATTGGGTCGGTTCCCGGCCACAAAACCAAACCACATAAAAATAAATGCGGTGCCTCCGCTAATGGCCAGTGCTATCCATTTATCGGGTTGCAGAAAACCGGTGCCGCTGTATGCAAGAAAAGCTTCAAATGAAGTGGCAAATGCAAAAGGAATGACAATTTTCGGGGTTTTAATATCGAAAAGTGCATCGGCAAGTTTGCTTCTGCGGGTATTGAAATACGCTTTAAAACTCAGTACCAACAGAATAATAATTGTTGCAATGGCCGGCATAAAAAACATGGTGTCTTTGATGGCTGCAGTAAAAATGAGTGCCAGATAGGTCATTCCTGCAACAAAAACAGCAAACAAAAGACTAATGAAAAATGCTGTGCTTTTTGCTGCCTTTTTTAAAAGCAATGCATGTCGGTAAGAGATAGATATGAGCAGAAACCCGAAGGCAATTGCTGCTAAAATATGTGTAATCATAATTGAATGGGTTCAATGAGTGAAATAATTTTTTCGAGCCATTCCACATCGGTTTTGTCGAAGACGTCTTTTTTGTCGCTATCGATATCGAGTACGGCAACGGCTATGCCTTCTGCATTGCGCACCGGAATCACAACTTCGCTTTGTGAACGGCTGTCGCAGGCAATATGCCCTGGAAATGCATGTACATCAGGAACAAGTATGCTCTTATTTTGATTGATACCTGCCCAGCAAACACCTTTATCCTTTTCAAGAATCTGGCAGGCTACGGGTCCCTGATAAGGCCCGACTTTAAGTTCATCATTATCCACAAAATAGAATCCACACCAGAAAAAGTACTCCATTTTATGGTATAATACCGAGGAAATGGTGGCCATGGCTGATATGGAGTGCTTCCCTTTTGGGATCAGCTCGCTGATCTGCTTGTGCAGGCGTTCGTATCTTCCGTTTTTATTCATGTTTTCTCTTTTTATAGATATTGTGGAAAACTACAACTGATCCGCCGAGAAGAAGGAATGATATCAGAAGCAGCGGTATGTTTTCACTGAAACTGAACATTTCATCCGGGTGCAGATCTATCATTCCGTTAAAATGCATGTAATAGGCCACAACAGCCATTGCGTTATTTAAGAAATGAATCAGAATGGAGAGCCATAATCGGCCACTCTTCCAGAACACATACCCCAGTAATATACCTATAATAAATCGCGGAACAAACCCGTAAAACTGCATGTGAATGGCACTAAAAAGAAAGCCGGAAATTACAATTGCAATCCATCCGCTATTTGTCCATCGCTGAACTTGTTTTTGTACTATTCCGCGAAAAACCACTTCTTCTCCAATGGCCGGAATGATAGCCAGTAAAAAGATATTGAAGAGTAGTGCACCTCCGGTTGAAACATTCAGAAACATTTCAGTCAGGGCCATAGCCTGATCTTCTGATGCTCTCATCCATTGTTCTGTTTCACTCATACTTTCAGGTAAAACCATTCCTGCATTCCATTCTGTGAGCAAAGCAATGAGGGGTTGCGCCACAACAGCCATTATTATGGCCATAAAAACCGCAGATCCTTTACCAAATTTTCGAAGAGTGAAATAATTCAGAATCTTTCCTCCTGTCAGTCGTCCGAAGATTATAGCGGGGAATATGAGCATGCCCAAATGGCTGAGAAGCTGCATATATTTTGCATAATCTCCATAAATACCGTTCTGGCTTCCCTCCATCATTATGTCGAGAAAATCATTTCCCCACATGATCACTCCGCCAACCATTCCAAGCAGCGTGACAACAATAAATGTAACAATAGCCAATCCGATAAATACGATTAGTAAGATCGCCGGATGTTTATCTTTAAGCGGGATGTTCATCGAACTATTGTATTTTTGTATTCTGTTTACAAATTTACATTATTTCACTTTGCCAAAAACAGAATGATTAATCTTCCGGGTATAACCGACATAAAATTTCCTGTTTTTCTCGCACCAATGGAGGATGTGACCGATAAGGCTTTTCGTAAAATATGTCTTGAAATGGGGGCTGATCTGGCGGTTTCGGAGTTTATTGCATCGGAAGCACTGGTCCGCAACTCGGAGAAGAGTTTTTTAAAAATGGAAAAATCATATCCCGATGAAACCCTGGTGGTGCAGATTTTTGGCAATAGCCCGGATGTGATGGCCGATGCGGCGCAAATGGTAGAAGAAAGCGGCGCAGCCATACTTGATCTGAATTTCGGATGTCCGGTAAAGAAAATTGTAAACAAGGGCGGGGGAGCAGCTTTGCTTCGTGATTTACCACTTATGAAAGAAATTACCCGCAGGGTGGTGAATGCCGTGAAAATTCCGGTTACTGCCAAAACACGTCTGGGCTGGACATCAGAAGATCTGGTGCATGAAGAAGTAGCGCTTAATCTGCAGGAAGTTGGAATTCAGGCACTAACTATGCACGGACGCACCCGTTCGCAACTGTATGCCGGTGAAGCCGATTGGGAGAAAATTGCAGAAATAAAGCAAAATCCTGATTTTCAAATTCCGTTGATTGGTAACGGCGATATCAATTCTGCCGAAAAGGCTGTTGAGTGCTTCGAAAAATATTGGGTAGACGGAATAATGATCGGGCGTGCAGCCATTGGTGATCCATGGCTTTTTAAAAGAGTACGTGCAGTATTGAATGGTGAAAAATTTGATGAAGTTCCGTCAATTAAAGAGCGATCAAGAGTTTGTAAACAACATCTGATAGCCACCGGTGACTGGAAAAACGAATATATAGCTGTGCTGGAAATGCGAAAGTTTTACAGCGGTTACTTCAAAGGAATTCCCGGATTTAAACCCTTTAAAATCAAGCTCATGGAAGCCAATTCTTTTGAGGAGGTTTTTGCGGTTTTTGATGAGGTTGAGAACGAGTTAAATATGTAGAGGTATGGTACAATGAAAAATATTTACCCCTTAATTATTTTCATCATAGGCGTTTTTGTCACGTTCTCTGTTTTTGGCCAGCAAACTGCATTGGAAAAGAAAGTGAATAATGGCCATAAGCCACTATTTGTTACAACTGCTTTTGTGTCCGATATTAAAACTATATCGCTAAGCAACCTTGAATCAAAATGGAATAAAGGCGAAGTATACTATGCTGCAAAGAATCAATCTCAGGTATGGCAATACTTTGGAAGCAAAAATGGCATTGCCATTCATAATCTCGATTCTTTTGCCCGTTACGGATACAATAAATTATTGATCTGCGGACTGGAGAATCTACAGCCGCAGCTATTGGCTCTTTCGGTTGACAGTATTAATTATTTCGAGAATCCGGTTGATTATCCCGTTTATCTTAGTGGTTATGCTCAGGTTCCGGTTCCGGATGATTTTACGCGTATTACCATAACCGGTGTCACGGCCATCACCCGTGGCACGGGAAATGTTGCTGATGCCAAAGGACTCGATTTTCTGATTGCCGGTGTTAAAGATCAGTTTCAGTATACCGATATTCTGCACATAAGCAATGAAGTGAGTTTTACCAATGACTGCGATTATCCGGCAAAAACCATGCTTTTCTGCACCAAAAAGGAACATTTTGACGTTCTGAATATGCTGGGAGTGGATATTGTTGAACTTACAGGTAATCATAACCGTGATTATGGCGATGAGGCATTTGATGAAACCTATAACTGGTATTGGGAAAACGGGATGCAAACATTCGGCGGCGGACGGAATCCTGAAGAAGCGGCAAAACCTCTTGTACTAACGCTTAATGATGGCAGCACCATAGCTTTTGTGGGCTTCAATGAATTGTGCCCCTGTGGCGAGTGTTCCGATAAGCCTGGTGAGTCCGGAGCCAATCGCTGGAATAAAGAGCAGGCGAAAAGTACAATTGATTCACTTCGTAGGGCCGGGGTTGATTTTATTATCGTGTCCGTTCAGTTTGGAGAAGTGGACAGCTACGAGCCAACACCATCTCAGAAAAAGATTACTCATTTTCTAGTTGACGCCGGAGCCGATCTGGTTTATGGCTCTCAGGCGCATCAGATCCAGCAATTTGAATTTTATAAAGGAAAGCCAATAATGAATGGTCTGGGAAATTTTCTATTCGATCAGATACATCGGATCGGTGTTCGTCAGAGCTGTTTTGTGCACCTTATTTTTTACAAGGGAAAGCTTATTCAAATGCGACCAGTGTTCACGCAAATGGGATTGGACCGTCAGTTGCGTCTTGCTACTCCTTCCGAAGAGGCGGAGATGCGGAAAGTAGTGGTTAATTATTAATTCTTTTTCGGGAATTTCTGTTTTTGGCACAGAATTCATGTGGCGCCCGAATTCTGTGCCAAAAACTTGAACAGGATTGCTGAATTTTGTATATTAGCTGGTTGCATCTGAAATAAATCATTAAACCAACCCATATGAGAAAAATCTATCTTCTTTTTTTAGCGCTGCTTTTGTCAGGAAGCACTTTTGGTCAGTGGACCAAACAAAACACTAATTTTGCCACTAATGCACGTGGTATTCGTTACCTGTACCCGGTTGATACCAATGTGGTATGGGCAACCGCATATGATGGTATAACGCCCACAAGTTATATCTGTGAATATACACGTACAGGTGATGGAGGTGCCAACTGGACCAGCGGTGTTATGACCGGCTATACTACCGGTTACGGAACCAGCATGATTTGTGGGATCGATGCCATGACTGCTTGGGTGCCTGTCTTCAATACCTCTTCCGGCGGTGGTGCCATACTGAAAACTACCGACGGCGGTACCACATGGAATGCACAAACTACTGCTACATTTACTGCCCCAAACGGATTCCCAAATGTCGTACACTTCTGGAATGCCGATACCGGATTCTGTATGGGTGATCCCAACGAAGGATATTTCGAGATTTATACTACTACCAATGGCGGTTCCAACTGGACACGTGTTGGCAGTACAAGCATGCCAACAAACATTAGCGGCGAGTATGGTGTTACCGGTTATTATTCAGTAGTCGGAAGCACGGTTTGGTTCAGTACCAATAAGTCAAATATTTTCAAATCATCTGATTATGGTAATACATGGACACTAATTACTACTCCAATAACCGTTGATAATCAGTTTTTTGTGAAGTTTAGAACTATAAACGACGGTATTATAAGAGAGAATGTGAGTCCTTACTCAACATATGAAACTCACGATGGTGGGGCAACATGGACAATGCTCGGGTATTTCGGAAACTGGTATAATAATGATTTCTGTTATGTGCCGGGGACTGCCGATACGTGGGTGAGTGTGGGTGCTGATGCCACTACACCTTTTATGGGAATTTCATACAGTGAAGACGGTGGCCATAACTGGACCGATTTCGTAAGTATGGATACTACGCAGCATCTGGCCATAGCATTTGTAACAAACGAAAGAGGTTGGTCAGGTGCATTCCATAATTATACAGATGATGGAATGTTTCGTTATGACGGGACGCTGTTTGCTCTGGATACTTGTGCATCATATGTAGCCTCATTCAATCAGTCTGCTGATACGGTAGATCTCGCATACAGCGGACAAGTTGATTTTACTGATTTATCTTCTCCTGCCTCTGATACATGGTACTGGGATTTTGGTGATGGAAATAACAGTACATCTCAAAACCCATCGCACACCTACACATCAGTGGGTACAATGCAGGTGGTTTTATATACTTCACATGGTGTTTGCCCGGATACTGCCTATAGTGAAGTGGAAGTCATAAACACTTCTGCCATAAACGAATTGCAAAACCTTGTTTCTGTGTATCCGAATCCGGCTAAGGATCTGCTCAATATTGAAGGATTAACTGAAAACAGTACAGTTGAGATTTATTCTCTGGATGGTAAACTTGTTTTACAAAGAGAAATGATGAGTGGAACAATTAACATTTCAACTTTGACAGAAGGAACCTATGTATTACTGATTGCAAATGATTCGTTCATTTTAAGAGAGCGTCTTGTAATTGAATAAATGATATTATTGTAATGTTGAACGGGAAGTTTTCTGTGGATTTCTTCCCGTTTTTATTTTATATTTGTTGGTCTCAATAAAAGTTTTATGATGAAAAATATATTATTTATCGCATTCTTTCTGCTTTCCGTTTCAGCTTTTTCTCAGGTCGAAACCCTTGAGCGTATTGGTCAAACCCGAATGTCTGCGTCTTCATGTGTGGAATGGGACAGTCTGAATAATCGCATAATAGTTGGCGCTGGTGCTATTGTAAAAATTTACGATGCCACCAATATAAATGACATCTTTTTGGTTTCGCAAAGACCTTTAAAGGGTTATATCAACGAAATGGCTCTTTATGGCGATACCCTTTTTGTTGCAGCTACTCACGATGGAGTGTATGCTCTCGACTATATGTCGGATGAACTTGATGTTCTCGATTGGTATGATATGCACGATGAAGGTGTAAAGGGTGCATACGATATGTATGCTTATGATGATACTGTTTATATTGCCGATAATATTCAGGTCAGAATTCTGACTTATCATAACGGATCGTTTACTTATCAAACTACCTTTGGACCGCTAAATTCTATCGCCGTTGCCCGAAGGAATAATATCATTGCAGTTGGAAACAGAGGCTTATTTGGAGGAACTATTTCTTTATATGATGCCCAGAACTTAACGACTCCTTTAGCCACCTGGCAAAATGCTAAAATATGGTACCTTATGGATGTGGATTTTGCAGATCTAAATGATAGTATTATTTATGTTTGCGGAGGGCCTGAAAATATTCTAAATGTAAGTTCTGTTTTTTATGCCCTTTACTATGATGGCGCAAATCTCAATATGGTCGATTCATTATATATTGGTGGCGGACTCCCCGGTTATGCTCAGGTCAATATCATGAATATGACCTCCAAAAATGATACGCTTTTTCTTGCAACTACAGCTGCCAATAATTTTCCAACTTCCATTTATACGATAATGCCAATACTCGATGCAACCGGGCTTCCCAATGATACTATGTTAGACCTCGGATTCATCAATGCCGGCCTTTGGCATTTCGATGCTGCTGTGATGCACGGAACCGATTATATGGCCATTGCCTCAGAGTGGCTGGGAACAATGATAACTGATATAAGCCAACTCAACCCGCTGGATACACTTAGTTTTCATACTACGGGGGGCTGGACCAATAACTGTTTTGCCATTGGTGATACACTATATGCAAGTCAGGAAGGTGACGGAATGTATGTATATAGCATTGATAGTTTGATGACAACCAACTCATTTATGAATGATGCTATTCTTGCTCACTGGGAAAATGGTGGTTTTAACAGTGCGGCTCTTTACCTAAATGATTCATTACTCTTAATGAGTACGGGTGACATATGGAATGTTCGACCTTGGAAACAGGGCGGAAATGCATATCTGGATCGTGAAACCAATATGAGTTATGTGGAGATGGAACTGGTGGAAACCAATCTTGGTGATCGCATTATTGGCACATGGTCCACCATCGACAGTAATTTTATAGATATGTATGACCCGTATACTGCCACCAGTTTTATAACAGATGTTATTTGCAGAGACACCTCCAATAATAGCTTATGGGCTTTGGAATCAGCTGGAGATACCATCTATTATGGAAAAGAAATTGATTCAGTAATGTATCTTGTCGCTATGAAAGTGGAAAATGATCAATTTACCTTAATTGATACTATTCATTTTGGCGAGCAGATCCATGCCATTGATATTGAAGGAAGTAGAATTGCAGTAGGTACGCAGCAGTCTGTGTATGAATTGGGCTGGAACGGAAATGAAATGCAGGTGAATAATAGTTTCTTCGATGTTAATTTTGTTGTACGCGATATCGATTTGAAGAACGGTTACTATTATATAGCCGACAAGTTTTATGGTGCACAGGTAGTCGATATGTCGGCAGGTGCTGTAGCTGCAAAGTATATTGGTAGCGAGGGATGGCTGAATTTATTTGGCAGTACATCTGTTTTTGTGCGCGACGATGGGTTAATCTTACTCAGTGATTACCACGCAGGAACTTTTATTGTTGAAAAATTTGATTCTACGCTGATACCTCAGGGAATAGAAAGACCTGATAATCCGGAAAAAGGTGTTTTCGTATACCCAAGTCCTGCCGATCAGTTTATTACGGTTTTACCGGATGCAAAATTTCATGGAAACATGGTCTTCAGTGTTTTTGATCTAACAGGACGTCTGATAACACGGTTCAAAAAATCGGATTGTGAGGCGTTTAATATCAATACCAGTCTATATCAAGACGGAACTTATGTATATTCGCTTCGTGCTCCTGATGGAAACAGGTACACGGGTAAATTTGTAGTGAAACATTAATCTTGATAAATAGATTATTGAGTATTATGCGACCATTATTATTTTTTGCAATACTTCTTATTGTAAGTGCATCACAATCGCAAAATGTAGATTTCAAATCATTTAAGACTCAGTTTCCTCAGGAAACTTTGCCATTCATGCATGAATTTGATCCCAGTTATTATGATCAGTCTGATTGTCTTTCATTGGAATATAGTTGCTGGTTCTTCAATAACAGATATGAGGAAAGAAAAATAATACCAATAGCCGGTTTTTCTGTTTATGAAGATCTATGGTTGAATTGCTTTTTATTGGGAAATGATACTGAGCTGGAATCGATATATTTTTGTGTTTATGATAATAGCGAAAATCTTCGTGATTCGATATCTTATGGCGTTTATTTTAGTGGAGCTATGATATTTACTGTTATTAGAATAGATGAGTTTTATAATGTGCTTGTAAATTTATCATCTATGGAAAGGATGTATTTCTGGCAGGAATCACAGAATCATTGTGCTTCATTGTTGACTGCATGTGGTGAAAGAAAAGAATCATCGGATAAAAGAATGAAGATTCTTCAAAATGGGACTATCTTCAAAGATGTTTTACCTTTAAGTCTTATCGAGGATTATCTCTTTGCAATGAGTATAGGAAACTTTGAAGAAGCCTATTCCATGCAAAAAGTTCCGGCATGGGGAACGTTTGAGCAGTTTTCTTCTACATCTGCTTTCGGTGGAATTTGTAACGTAGATATTGACTCTGTAAAGCTGGTTTATGAAGATGACAATACAGCTCAGGTTATTTGTCATGCGCTATATACTGATACTGTGAATTGGGGGGCTGAGATTACTCAAACCTTTTATTTGAGAATGGATTCTTCATCGTGTTATATTGAAAAAATGACTGTTGGATCTAATTCTTTTGAGCGAAAGATGAGGTATTCAAACTCTAATTTTATTTACTCACAGTTTGATATGTCTGAAATAGATGAAGATGGCTTTAATTTTTCATTGCAGAATGTTTCTATTGATAAAGATATCAGGAATAAAATGAATAAATCAGGTGAAATATCCGGGTACGCAAAATTCATTAGCACAGATCATGCTATATATGAAGAAAATTGCACCCTGCATTTCTATTTTAAAGGCAGAAGCAAAGTAGAAATCAAAGAAATGAATTGCTCTGATTTCAGGCACAAGGATCTGAATTTCAGTGGAACGTATGTTTATAGGAATCTGAGTTTCTAAAAAGGTTTCTCAATATTCAGCATTTTCAATACCGGATCTTCACCTTTAATGGTCATGCCCATTTGTTCGGCAGCAGCACGGCATCCGGCAAAGCATAGGTCGTAATGTTCGCAGCCATCACAGAACTCGGGTGTGGAGTCGCCCCAGCTTTTTACATAATCAGATTCGAAAATCTCTTCAAAACTTTGCTTGAAAATATTGCCTGCGTCAACAGGACTGTGGTTGCAAAGTCGCAGATTTCCTTTATGATCAATGGTTAAAGGTTTGGTTTTCGGATCTGCACCGCAATGCCCGAATCCGATATATGGAAATTCTTTAGGATTTAGTACACAGACAGGAGAACACACATTGGATGTGAGCTTGATTTTATGATCTCTAATGGTGTCATTGGCAATTTTAAATGCACCTTTAAGTTCATCGAGCGTAGGCATAAGGTCTTTTGCATATTCAATTCCGGCACCACCAATATTAAAACGATTCAGCATAATGGAAGCTACATTCATTTCTTTCAGGCGAAGCAAAGTCTCCTGCAGAGTGGGAATATTTTGTTTTCCCAGAACTATTACTGCCACAACACGGCCGCCCATATCTCGAACCATCTCAATGGTTTGTTTCGACTTTTCGTGCGCCCCTTTTACGCCTGCCAGATAATCATGTATTTCCGGAACTATACTGTGAAACGGGAATTCATATAAACCAACACCAAGCTTCTGCATCATCTTAAAATCTTCTTCCGTACCGGCATTTCCATTACTGATAAGGGTAACTGTACTTCCTTTTAGCCTCACCATCAAAACAAGCTCTGCCAAACGATCAAAAAGCATTTGTTCGCCGCCGGTAAATGTAAAATGGTCAACCGAGGCTCTTTTGTATATCTGCTTTATGGCTTTACGTGCTGCTTTATATGTAACCTGTTCAGGCGGATTTGCACCCGGCATTTTCCAGATATTATAGCAATACTTACAACGAAGATTGCATGCAGTATTTACTTCAAAGCTGATATGGGATAAGTGTGTCTTGTCTTTTTTCATTGCTGTGTTCTTGCAGTATCGTTTAGTATGATTTCAGCGTTTTCTTTCTGTGGCCTGTCGTTTGTGGATGTACTGTCAACCGGTTCAACAGGATCATAACACATAGTTGTTGTAGTGCAGCTTTCAACTCCGCCTAATAATCCTATTCCGGCAATTAAATAGAGCCATTTCCATCCAAAAAATGCAGCGAGTTTATTCAAAATTAATAAAACGGTCTTTTTCATCATTCTGTTTTACTACTGTCAACCGGTGTTTCATATACCTCGTTTGTATCTATAGGAGCAGGCATATCGTAACAACTGGGTTGAATTATTGAATCGTTTTCCGGGAAAGAAGGTTTATAACAATGCTTAACAATAGGTTTACATGACTGAGTACTACTGATAAGTCCGATTCCGGCAATAAAAAACAGCCATTTCCATCTTAGCAGAGTACCAATGCTATGTAGTGCTTTAAGAATCAGCTTTTTCACGATCAAATGTTTTCGTTATTCATTTTCTTCATTGTTATTTTCAGGCTCAGAAATAGTGTCGGGGATAATAACAGCTACATAACAAGTACGTGTTTCAGGTATTTTATTAATTCCATCTTCGTTGTTTGATGAATCCGGGATAATTTTCACTTCATTCGAATCAGGAGATTCAACATAATCATAGCATTTTGTCTGTTCAATTTCATCATCAACACGTACCGGGCTGTAGCATTTTTTTACCGGTTGTTTTTTACATGACTGAATACTACTGAGAAGCCCAATCCCTGCAAAAAAATATAGCCATTTCCAGCCAACAAAGCTGGCAATCTTATTGAGTACTATGAGAAGGAATCTCTTCATATATCTCTTATTCGTTGTCGTCGTGTATTTCATGTACCGTATCCTGTGGTGCAGGCATATCATAGCATCTGGGTTGAACTATGGTGTCATTATCCGGAACTACAGGGCTATAACATTTCTTAATGGCGGGTTTACAGGATTGAATGCTACTGAGCAGACCGATACCGGCCAAAAAATACAGCCATCTCCAACCGGAAAAAGTCGCAAATCTGCTTAATATTTTTAGAAAAAATCTCTTCATATTATTCATCTTCAGGGACAACAACATCGTAACATGTGGGTTCTGCCGGTTGATCATAGCACATTATCGGAGCTATCTCTGCGTAGCAGTCAGTGGGGTAAGAGTCTACTTTCATAACAGGCGTTGTGTATTCCACGCTATCAATTAAAACAATACTGTCCTGGCGGGGTTTTTCTATGACTTTCAGCTGAGAAATAATCTGCTCAGACTTTTTGGCATTATGTACAGAACCTCCCGTACATGCCGAAGCAATAATTAAAGCTCCGATAGCCATTTTTCTGTGCCGGAAGACTTTATTTCTGAATACTCCGTAGAGTATTGAGAACACACGATATTTGATTTTATTACTCATCTTGGTTTTCTTCAAAATCCGGATTTACCTGAGGGGCATAACACATTATTGGAGGTTCATTGTTCGAATCAATTTCTGTTTCCTGATCTGGTATTATGTCTTGTTGTGTTTTGTCTAAATTATAATCCCCCTGATAATCAGTGTCTTGTATAACTTTTTGATAACAGTCTTGCATAACTGTATCATTGTTCTGAGTGCTGTCTTTGGCAACTACATAACAAGTATTGTCATTGCCGTTTCGACCACCGCATGATAAAAGAGAGGCGATAGATGACATCATAAGAATACCGGTCAGCAGTTTCTTTCTTCGTAGTTTTTTCCCTCCAAAAAGATACGCAAGCATAGCAATTATTGAGTATTTGATTTTATGCTTCATGATTCGTTATTTTGAAGGTTCTTGCTCATTATCATCGTGTTCAGGGGCAACCTGTTTATAACACATAATCTGTTCTTCAAGTTCCTGTGTGTCCGGAACCACAACACTCTCCGAATCAGGTATTGCCACTTGTTCGTAACAGGTAGCTTTTATGGTATCATTGCCTAATGTGCTATCCATAGGTTCAACATAACACATCGTCTTTCGCCCGTGACCACACGACAAAATAGAAGCCATAGACGACAATAGGACTATACCGGTCATCAATTTCCTGTGGCGCAACTTTTTACTACCGAAAACTGTTGAAAGCGCATTAAAAAAAGAGTATTTAATCTTATTTCTCATGATTATTCTATTTCAGGTCGATCGGTTGGAGGAGGAGTTGGGGTTTTCATTGCCGTATCGTAATCAGGCAAAACGGTTTTATAACAGGTTCTTGGAGGAATATCATCGGGATTGATGGTGTCGCTCTCATTTACACTTACAGTGTCATTGGGATCCCAATTAGGATCCGGTTGCGAATAGCACATTATTTGTGGCTTGCATGAAACCATGGATGATATTGAATATAACAGGAATATCCCCGCCATAAGCTTTTTATAGCGAAGGTTCTTGCCTCCGAAGATGCCAGCAAAAAGTGTAAGGAGAAAATATTTTACTCTAGCAATCATTTACTGCTGTTTTGATTCTTTTCAAGAGCCAGATCTGTCTTTTGAACAGGTTTTTGCTTCATCACAGTTGTGTCGGGTTCGTCAACAGGCATGGTTTTATAGCATGTACGTGTGGGCCTGCAAGAAGTGTGAACACTACTGCCAAATGCTGCAAGTACAATCAATCCAACAAGAAGTTTCACTTTGCGCGACAATTTCATGATCTTAAGTTTTAAACAACAATAATAAGCAAAAATAATGCTCGAAAGCAACTCAGCTGTATGAAATTTTGTTAATGTTTTATAGATGCAGGCAGATGTGAGAATTCACATATTGAAGTAACATTGAAAAAGTATGAAGCTAAAAGTAAAAAGTAATTCTGTGTGCGCTACTTTTGACTTTTATACTTTTCTCCTTTTTCAATTTTACTTCCTAAAGAAAATCTCGTGAAAATTTTTAAAGAATTCCTCGTAAATATATGGGTTCGAAGCAATGAGTTCCTGATTGAAAATATGCTTGTCCCCACCACTGAAGTCGGTCACTTTGCCTCCGGCTTCTTCAATTAATATAGTGCCGGCAGCAACATCCCAGGGTTTCAGACCAAACTCAAAGAAACCATCCAAACGCCCGCAGGCAACCCAGGCCATATCCACTGCTGCACTTCCAAGGCGACGCAATCCATGGGTATGCTGCATACTCCATGCAATGAAATTCATATATTCGCCCAGCTTCTCAAACTGATGATACGGGAAACCTGTTGCCCAGAGCGAATCAGCCATTTTAGGATTTTGAGTAACTGCTATTTTACTGTTATTCAGAAATGCACCTTCACCTTTCACAGCATGAAACATCTCTTTTGCATTGGGTTCATAAATGATGCCGCCCACCAGTTCATCTCCTTTCATCAAACCAATGCTGATACTATACAACGGCACATGGTGAATATAATTAGTGGTTCCATCAAGAGGGTCAATGATCCAGGTAAATTCACCGCGTTTTTCGGATATTCCCGATTCCTCGGCAATAAACGATGAACCCGGAAGTATCGAACTCAATTCCTCTAGCAACATATTTTCAGCAGTTTTGTCAACATAGGTTACAAAATCGTTGCTGCCTTTAACTTCAATATCACTTTTCTGAATTTTGCGGGCAGATTCCAGTAAAAATGCACCGGCTTTCTCAGTGGCCACCATGGCCTTATCTATGATCTGGGCTGTGTTCATGGTGCAAAGTTATATAAAAAAGAAAGTGTTGCCTTGACATCGTTCCGAATTTATGAGGATCATGTCAAGGTTAACAGAGCTATGCTTTTTTGTTTCATGACCCTCATACTTCGGGACGATGAAACAAGGCGTTTCTTTTTGATCTGCTAAACCTGTCAGGTTTTGTATGTCTTTTTATTGTAAACCTGACAGGTTTTTGGCAAGGAAGTTTAAGGATTGCATTAAGCTATTATACAATTGTTATTTTGACATAATCGTTTTCAATCTGATCAAAATAGTCCTGATAATTCCGTTTACTGATTTATGGTGAACATTAACTTGTTCAAATTGTTCGGGATTTATTTATTTAGTACATTTGAAATAAAAACTATGCGATATTTATTACTCTTTTTATTATTCATATCGTCATTTTCATACGCACAGAATTACGATTATCTGGATGGAAATAATATTCAATTGAGGATATATTCAAATGGTTCGGCAGGGTCTGGTACCACTCCTCAATATGATGGGTATTCACATGTTTTGTTTCCAACATACGAGACTTTAGGGCTTTTAAGTTTGAACGTTACAGCAACAGGCGACTCCATACCTTATTTGGCATCAATGAATGATTTTTATAATGCGGATTTTTCATATGGTCCGGTATCCGATTCTTCAAATTCATTTTTTGACAGGGTCTGGAAAATTACAAGAGAAAAGGTGAATTATCATATTCAGCATTGTTTTGATGCAGGTTATTTCCCGGATAGTTCAATTTATTACTGGCCTGCACATGGAAACACTGCAGCCGGAGAAGCATTTTATCTTGCGCCTTATTTCGATTATAATGATGATGGTTTCTATGATTCCCAATCAGGCGACTATCCTCTTTTCCCCGGTGACGTTTGTGTCCTGAGTATTTCTAATGATAAAACAAATCATCCTGCTACGGGTGGTACTCCGATGAATGTTGAGGTGCAAACATTTTATTATTTATACTTAAACACAGGTTATGAATCGGTTGATAATACAGTATTTGTAAATTCAACAATAATAAATCGCTCAGGGTTAGTGCTTAATAATGTTTCCAGCGGGATATCATTTTTTGGAACTATTGGTCAGTATTTTGATGATGGTTCAGGTATTGATTCTTTGAGAAACACAGTTTTTCATTATAATATTGATTCTTTGGATTATTTATCAAATCCAGTTACTCCGGCAAACTGTTTGCGGCTACTAAATGGTGATTTTTCTTCATTTATGGAGCGCTACCATGGAGCTACAGTCCCGCAAATGATGCAATTTCCGGAAAATGATTCAGCTTTATTTTTTAATAATGAAGCCAGATGGAGTAATGGTGATTCACTTTTGTATGGAGGTTGCGGAAATGTAGCGACTTCTTATACGGGTCCATTCACGAATCTTATGTTTACAGGTAGTCTCCAAGATACTTTATCATGGACTTATGACGATTGTGCTTATTACACTTATTTGTACAGTATGCCTTCGGTTCTACATGGTTTATTATCAGCACAAGATACTATAGAATTATCGTATGCATTAATATATGCACCAGACAATGGTGGAACCCATATTGATGCGGTTGATCTTTGTCTTGCCTATTCTGATATGATTCAGGAATATTTTAATACTGTTGTAAATGATGTTTCTGAATATGCTAGAGGTAATACACTAAAATTGTATCCAAACCCGGCAAATGATGTTCTGCAATTTGGGTTTTTGAGAGAAGCAGAATACACTGTTTCAGTATTTGATTTGAGTGGGAAACTTGTATTTCGGCAACAATTGTACTCTGGAGAAAATAGTTTGAATGTAAGTTCCCTGAAATCAGGATTGTATATTTTGAGTGCACAAAGTGATGATGAAATTCTAATGGGGCGTTTTGTCAAACAATAATGTCTCCTGAAACAAAATCACTGGCAATTTCTACCATCTTCACACAGATTATTGTATTGCCTTTTGCTTTTTTAGCATCCACCCCACATTTTATATAATTATCACTGAATCCGAAGATTAAGCCATCTTTGCTTCGGCTTTCAGTTAAGATGCTGCGTGTGGTTCCCAGATTCTCTTTGTGAAATGCCAATTCTTTTGTCTTTGCCAAATTGTTTATCCGTCTCATGCGTTCTTTGGCTGTTTGTGGTGAAACTTTATTCGGAAAAGATGAGGCTTTGGCCAATGGGCGATCGCTATAGGTAAATGCATGTATAAAGCTAATCGGAATGCTTTTCAGAAAATCGTACGTTTCCTGAAACTCATCATTCGTTTCACCCGGAAATCCGACAATAAGATCTGCTGCAATGGCTGCATGAGGCATTTTCGTCTTAATAATCCGGCATTTTTCAGAATAAAGAGCAGTGTTATATTTCCGCTTCATTCTTTCCAGTACAGAATCTGATCCGCTTTGCAAGGGCAAATGAAAATGCGGCATAATCACATTGGATTTTGCTGTGATTTCGATAATTTCATCAGTGAGAAGTTCCGGCTCAATGCTGCCCATACGAATCCGAATCCCGCTTTCCGCAAATTTCTTATCTACAGCTGAAATGAGTTCGGTAAAGCTTTCTCCGTTTTTTATTCCGAAAGTTCCGATATTGACGCCGGTAAAGATGATTTCTTTGTATCCTCCATCAATAATCTTTTCAATATTGGTCAAAACGGCATCAATGCTATCGCTTCTTGATCTTCCACGTGCGTGTGCAACAGTGCAGTAGGTGCAAAAATGATCACAGCCATCCTGAATTTTCAAAAAAGACCGCGTGCGCATGTTTCTGCTGTATGCCGGGTGGAATTTCAGTTCGCGATGCTTTTGAAACTGTCCTTCGAGTATGGAAATCAGATCCATCTTTTGATCATTAGGCAGGATTTGAGATAGGTCATTATAATTGTCAATGTCTTTACTCACATCCACATAGCAGCCAAGTAATGCAATTTCAGCATCGGGATTTGCTTTTTTTGCTTTTGAGATCAGATTTCGCGTTTTTTTCTCAGCCGAAGCAGTTACCGCACAGCTGTGAATAATAATCAGGTCACTTTCTTCCATGTTTCGTAAATGCTTATAGCCCGCATTTTTCAGATCATCGGCCAATTGCGATGATTCCGCAAAATTGAGCTTGCAGCCAAGGGTGTGTATGGAGAAGGATTTTTGTTTCACGATGCAAATATAGTCAATAGTGATATGAGGACGCTGATTGACGCTGTAAATTGATTAATACGGATTTACGCGGATTAGATTATTGAGAATCGTTTCAAACCATTTTTAATAATCAGTGTTAATCTGCAATGAACTATATACCGCGTTTATCCGCGTCCTATTAATCATTAACAAACCTGTAAAACCGAAGGCATTAATATCAATTCAACTCCCATTCAAAAGAATTAATTAGATTTGCACTTCATTTTTAAATTATCGATTATGACTAAACTCGCTGTAGTAGCTTTTGGAGGAAATGCCCTCTTACGTGGAGACCAAAAAGGTACATATGAAGAACAGGTTGCCAATGTGCGCGCCACATGTGAAAACCTGGTTGGATTAGTAAAACAGGGATACAATATTGTTATCGGGCACGGAAACGGCCCACAGGTAGGAAATGTGATGTTGCAGCATGATGCCGGAGAAGAAAAACACGGTGTGCTTGCTCAACCCATGCACTTTTGTGTAAGCGAAACTCAGGGTTCTATCGCATACCTTATTGAACAGCAACTTAAGAATGTTTTGCAAAAACATGGAATTGAGAAGAATATTCTATCCATTGTTACTCAGGTGCAGGTTGATAAGTCCGATCAGGCTTTTCAGAATCCTGCAAAACCTGTAGGTCCGTTTTATACCGATGCTCAAGCAGATGCTTTGGTACGTGAACATGGCTGGGTATTTAAGGCTGATCCCCGCGGACGCGGAATGCGTCGTGTAGTGGCTTCACCAAAGCCGGTTGATATCAATAACTGGCATATTGTGGAAAAACTTGCCCGCGAGGGAAATATTGTAATCACCGTTGGTGGTGGAGGAATTCCCGTCATTAAAAACGAAGCCGGTGAAATGGAAGGAATCGATGCTGTAATTGATAAGGATCTTGCTTCTGCAACCTTAGCAGTTAAAATTAATGCCGATGATTTCTTTATTCTGACTGATGTGCCAAATGTTTTTATCAACTTCAATACTCCTGATCAGAAAAAACTGGAAACTGTTTCCATTCCTGAGATTGAGTCATATCTGGCAGAAGGGCATTTCACTGAAGGAAGTATGGCTCCCAAGGTGCGTGCATGTATCATGTTTGTGAAGAATGGCGGAAAAGAAGCTATAATCACAGAAGCCACGCAGTTGAAAAATGTTGATGCGGGAACAAAAATAATTTCTTAATTTTGTTTGCGATAATTCATTTGAATTACGTATTTTTGGACATGAAATATTAAATAAATGATACGGAAGTAATAAGTATCATTATTACTAAACGCTTGAAAATAACCAAAATAAAAACAGATTATTATGGAACAAAACACAAATCAACAGGCTCCTGAACAACAGCAGCCACAAAACGATCAGAAATTTGATCCGAATCAGGTTTCAAAAACTTCATGGATTCATGGTGGAATTGCATTAGTTGGAGCTATTGGTGTATTTTTACCATGGGCTAAAGTTTCTTTCTTTGGAATTTCAACTTCAGCTTCAGGATTGGATGCATGGCAAGGAATTTTGTCTCTGATTGTACTCGTTCTTTTGGCAGTTGTAGTTATTGCAGGACCAGCAATTAAAATGCCTGAGAATAGTAAAGATCAGTTAATGAAGTATGGTATTTATATTCCATTGGCATTCAGTGTATGGGTACTTATTGATGTGCTGACAACAAAAATGGTGCAGGTAGGAATTGGTCTTTGGATCACTCTTCTTGCTTCTGCTGCGTTAGCGCTGATTGCAAATAAAGTTATCAAATTGAAATAAATGAAAGTTCATAAGCGATGAAAGTCCACGAACATTCATTCTGTCCCGAATGCGGGCAGGCACTGGAGGGGAGCGAGTATTTGTGCCCCTCTTGTGCTTTTAAGCTGGCTGAGCCTCCAGTTGAGCAAACTCCGCCTCCCGTAAATGAGAACGTTCCTCCACCACCTCCGGTAAATGAGGAGCCTCCAGTTGAGAATCCTGAGCCTCCAAAAGCTGAGGATCCTGTTCCGCCGGTAGAAGAACCAAAAGAAGAAAACCCTGTACCTCCAATAGAAGAACCACAACAAGACCCGGTTTTTGACAATGCAGAGGTTGAACAACAGGGTATATTCGATCAATCGACTCCTCCTCCGGCTGTTCCAATGCAAAAGAAAAGTAAACTCTGGCTATGGATAGTTCTTATTGTTGTTGGCTTCCTTATTGTAGCCGCTGCTGTTGGATCATTTCTGATCTATAACGGAACCATTCCAAAAAACAAAGTTGATTTTCTGCCTAAATCTGTACTTGAGATATTGACTCCAAAAAGCAATAATAGCGGACCGGTTGAAAACAAACCCGACCGTGTTTATTATTTGGCTTATTCATTTACACTGATTGAAGATACCAATGAAAAGGTTATTATTATTTCCAGTGTTATGGATCCCGGCAGTGTTGATCAGGCGAATGAATTTGGAGCCAAGAGTTCATTTAATGAGTTCGCAAAAATCAACTATCCCGACGATTATTTTCTCTTTAAAAACGTGAAGGTGAAAAAATTTAACAGCAGAGAGGATGCTGTTAATGAGCGGGAAAGCATTAAAAAAGATTTTAAATCGAAAGGCTATACACTTCGCCTGATGGAAGTTGTTTACTCAATAAAATAAAGAAAATGGCTTTTAATCTTAAAAACCGTAACTTTTTGAAACTGCTGGATTTCACTCCGCAGGAAATTAAATTTTTACTTGAATTATCCGCTGATCTGAAAAAGGCGAAGTATGCCGGAACAGAGCAGCCATTGCTGAGTGGAAAAAACATTGCGCTGATTTTTGAAAAAGCTTCAACCCGCACACGTTGTGCATTTGAGGTTGCAGCTCTTGATCAGGGTGCACATGTTACATATCTCGGACCTTCAGGCTCTCAGATTGGTGCAAAAGAATCTATGAAAGATACTGCCCGTGTACTTGGTAGAATGTATGACGGAATTGAGTATCGCGGATTCGGTCAAAATATTGTGGAAGAGCTTGGTGCCTATGCCGGTGTGCCTGTTTGGAACGGTCTCACAAATGAGTATCATCCAACACAGATTCTGGCAGATTTTCTTACCATGATGGAACATAGTGATAAACCACTTCATCAGGTTACATTTGCATATCTTGGCGACGCCCAAAATAATATGGGTAATAGTCTTATGGTAGGTGCAGCAAAAATGGGAATGAATTTCAGAGCTGTTGCTCCTAAAAAATTCCACCCAACGGAAGAGCTTGTTGCCGAGTGTAAAGCTATTGCTGAGAAGACCGGTGCTACAATCACTGTTACCGACAACGTGGAAGAAGGTGTTAAAGGGTGTGATTTCCTCTATACCGACGTTTGGGTGTCTATGGGTGAGCCCGAAGAGAAATGGGTTGAAAGTGTTGAAGTTATGGGACCATATCAGGTGAATATGGACATGATTAAGAAAACCGGCAATCCAAATGTAAAATTCATGCACTGCTTACCTGCATTCCATAACGATCAGACCAAAGTTGGAAAAGAAATCGCCGAAAAACTTGGCGCTAAATTCCCGATTGTTGCTGACGGTGCCATGGAAGTGACAGAAGAAGTCTTCGAATCAGATCATTCAATTGTATTTGACGAAGCCGAGAACCGTCTGCACACGATCAAAGCAGTTATGGTAGCTACTTTGGCATAGTACTAAAAACCTGTCAGGTTTTCCTAATATTCAGCCCCGCAATCGCGGGGCTTTTTTGCTTAAATCGGCTACAGTTGTCAGGTTGTATAGAAAAAATCACTTTTCGTTGAAAAGTTCTGCAAATTACTTTCAAAAATCGACCAAAACTTGTACATTTGCTGATTGCAAACACAGATCATATGAACCAGTATATTGTATCCGCCAGAAAGTACCGCCCAGACAATTTTAAAAGTGTTGTCGGTCAGGATACAATCGTCCGTACACTGAAGAATGCCATTTTGAATGATCATTTGGCGCAGGCATTTCTTTTTACAGGTCCCCGTGGTGTTGGAAAAACTACCTGCGCCCGCATAATGGCCAAAACAATAAATTGTTTGAATATAGGGTCTGATGGAGATGCATGTAATGAATGTGATTCATGCAACGCATTTAATAGCAACGCATCATTTAATATTCATGAACTTGATGCAGCCTCCAATAACTCAGTTGAAGATATCAGAAACCTGGTTGAACAGGTTAGGATTCCGCCACAGGAGGGCAAATACAAGATCTATATCATCGATGAGGTTCATATGTTGTCTCAGGCAGCTTTCAATGCTTTTCTGAAAACACTGGAGGAGCCCCCTGCATATGCCAAGTTTATTCTGGCAACTACTGAGCGTCACAAGATAATTCCAACGATATTATCACGCTGTCAGATTTATAATTTTCGCCGTATTTCGGTAGAGGATATTGCTACGCATTTGGCATATGTTGCCGAAAGCGAAAATGTGACAGCAGAAAATGATGCACTTCATATTATTGCACAGAAAGCTGATGGGGCATTGCGCGATGCATTATCACTTTTTGATCAGATTGTAACATTTGCCGGCAAGGACATAACTTATCAGGGTGTAATTGACAACCTGAATATTCTTGATTTCGATTATTATTTCCGATTTGTCGACTTTTTCCTGAACAAGGATTATAAAAATGCTATTCTGGTTTTGAATGAGGTGCTCGATAATGGATTTGATGCACAGCATATTATTATTGGACTGGCAGAACACCTTCGTCAATTGCTTGTGGCAAAAGATCCTGATACATTGCCTCTGCTGGAAGCAGGCGAAATGCTCAGTCAGCGATACCAGAATCAAGCTGCTTCAGCAAGTATTGATTTTATCATTGCTTCGTTGAATCTGATCAATGAAACAGATGTAAACTACAGGCAAAGCAGTCAGAAGAAGCTATTGCTTGAAAGCCTGTTTTTGCAATTGTGTTTTGGAAAAGCATCAATTGAAACAAAGAATTCTGCTCCTGCTGAAGACGCAAAAAAAAAAATAACTACTGAAAAAGAAACTCCTCCAATCAGTTCGGAGAGTTCTCCAAAATATTCAAAGACAAATACCCCGAAAAAGAAAGATTCTGTGCAGGTATCCCAGAATCAAAGTATTAGAAGGGTAAGTCTGAAAGAAAGTGAAGAGGAAATAAGTCGTTCTTTGAGCAAAGGAAAAAAGAGTGAATCGTTTAATGAGAAGGAACTGAAAAATGCTGTTTTGGAATATGCCGAGAGCATTAAAAGCGAACATCAGAGTTTGCATAGTGTATTAACCAGCAGTATAATCAGTACAGAAAACAATGAGAAGGTGAAAATGGTCTGCGGTGGAGATATTCAAAAAGCCGAGGTAGAACATTATAAACAATCTATAGTAGACTATCTGCGTGAAAAGCTTCAGAATGATAATGTCCTTATGGATGTTCTTGTTGATGAAAAAGCAAAATCGGCTAAAAATGGAAATCTGGCTGAGGACCGTTTCAATGAATTAAAAGAAAAGAATCCTGATTTGGATTATTTTCGCAATACTTTGAATCTGAAAGTTGAATTATAAACAAAACATAGTAAAATGAAAGCAAAACTTTTTTTGTTAAGTGCTTTTTATCTGATCCTGTCACTGAGTTCATTTGCACAGAATGATCCGGCATCTAATGCCAAACAGGAAATTAAAGAAGTAAAAAAGTATGATTACGTTACTGTTCCGGGTGATCCGTTGAATGCAAGAATTTATACTCTTGACAATGGGTTGAAGGTATATATGACTGTATACAAGAATGAACCCCGTATTCAGGCGTATGTAGCAGTAGCTGCGGGTAGTAAAAACGATCCTGCAGAAACTACAGGACTTGCTCACTATTTTGAGCATATGATGTTTAAGGGAACTCCTCATTTCGGTACTTCCGATTTTGATAAGGAGTATCCGCTAATTATGAAGGTTGACAGCCTTTTTGAAGTGTACAGAACAATTACTGATGCGGCTGAACGCAAAGCCATGTATCATATTATTGACTCTGTGTCATTTGAGGCGTCGAAATATGCGATACCTAATGAATATGACAAATTGATGACTGCTATCGGATCTAAAGGGACCAATGCATATACATCTCTGGAGCAAACGGTATACATTGAGAATATTCCTTCAAATCAGCTTGAAAACTGGGCTATGATCCAGGCAGATCGTTTCATGAATCCTGTTCTTCGTGGATTCCATACTGAGCTGGAAACCATTTACGAAGAAAAGAACATGACCATGACTTCTGACCCCAGAAAAGTATTTACTGCAGTACTTGAAGGACTTTTTCTGAAGCATCCTTACGGAACTCAAACTACAATCGGAACTCAGGATCATATTAAAAACCCATCGATGAAGAATATTCGCTGGTTCCACTCACAGTATTATGTTCCCAATAATATGGCCATTGCACTTTCAGGAGATTTTGACCCTGACGAAGCCATTGTAATTATTGACAAGTATTTTGGAGGCATGGAGCCTGTTGAATATCCTGAATTCAGTTTTGAACAGGAAGATCCGATTACCGAACCGGTAGAAAAAACGGTATGGGGTCCTGATGCTGAAAATGTTGCTATTGCTTTCCGCCTGCCCGGTGTTGCGAGCGATGCCGCAATGAAGCTAAGCCTTTTTGATATGGTTCTTTCCAATAGCAATGCCGGTCTTATTGACCTCAATCTTGTTAAAGGTCAGAAAGTGCTGAAAGCCAGCTCAGGAACATATCAGTTGAAAGACTATTCAATCTTCTTCATGTTTGGAACTCCTAAAGACGGACAAACACTGGAAGAAGTAAGAGATCTACTGCTTGCTCAGGTTGAAACCATTAAAAAAGGTGAGTTCGACGACTGGTTGCTCCCTGCAATTATTCAGGATTTCAAATTAATGGAAATCAAGCAATATGAAGAAAACAGCAACAGGGCAGGTGCCTTTGTCGATGCTTTTGTTACCGGAATTGAATGGGGTGACTATGTAAAGAGAACCGACAAAATTGCTTCTTTTAAAAAGCAGGATATTGTAGATTTTGCCAATGAATATTTCAATGATAATTATGTTGTTGTTTACAAACGTACCGGAAAAGATACCACCATTCAGAAGATTCAGAAAAACAAGCTGACCAAGCTTGATATGAACCGCGACATGGAGTCTGAGTTTCTTGCTGAAGTAAAAGCTTCCGAAGTTGAGGATATCGAGCCAGTGTTTGTAGATTTTGACAAAGACATTATCAAAACCACCATAAAGAGTGATATCCCTGTTCAGTACATGCATAATGAAGAAAATGAAACATTCAGCATGTATTATGTGTTTGACATGGGAAGCAATCATAATGTGAGACTGCCTTATGCTATTGATTATTTGCCTTTTGTGGGTACCGACAGGTATACTTCCGAAGAGCTGAGTAAGGAGTTTTATAAGCTTGCCTGCTCATTTGATGTATTTAACTCGGATGATCAGGTTTATGTAAGACTCAGTGGCTTGAGCGATAATTTTGAAAAGGGAGTTGAATTATTTGAGCATGTTCTTGCCAATGCAACACCCAATGAAGAGGCATGGAAAAATTTTGTTGCTGACGAAATGAAGCAGCGCGAAGATGCCAAGAAAAACATGCAAATGGTATTTGGATACCTGGTTTCATATGGTATATACGGTGAAAACAGTCCAACTACAAATATCCTGTCAGAAAAAGAACTCAATAGTATGAGTGCTCAGGATGCAGTAGATATAATTCATGGTTTGCTTTCATATAAACATCATATCTTGTTTTATGGAAATCAGACTGAAGCAGAACTTAAAGAAGTTCTGAATAAGCATCATAATGTCCCTGCTGAGCTCAAGGATATCCCGGAAGAGAAAAAGTTTGAGCAAGTTCCTACAGAAGAAAATATTATTTATTGGGTACATTTCGATACACCTCAGTCACAGATTCTTATGTTGAATCGTGGACAGAAAGGATTCAATACAGAACTGAATCCCACTATTCGTCTTTTCAATGAGTATTTTGGAGGAAGTATGAATTCTGTGATTTTTCAGGAAATGCGCGAAGCACGTTCACTTGCGTATACTGCAGTGTCTTTCTATCAGTCACCTGGTGAAAAGGATGAGCATTATTATATTCTGTCATATATTGCAACTCAATATGATAAAATGACAACAGCCATTGATGCATTTCTGGAACTATTAAATGAAATGCCAGAAAGTGACAATTCATTCCAGCTTGCAAAAGACGGACTTATTAAGCAAATTCGCACAAATCGTGTTACACGCGACGATATTCTCTGGGCATACGAGGATGCGAAGAGAATGGGCTTGTCCTACGATACAGATAAGGATGTTTATGAAAATGTTCCTGCCATGACTATGGAAACACTGAAACAGTTTCAGGCAGAATATGTGGCCAATAAGTCATACACCTATCTTATTATTGGAGATGAGGAGCAGTTGCCACTTAAAGATCTTAAGAAATATGGCAAAGTGAAGGAAGTGAAAATGGAAGAAATCTTTGGATATTAAATCAGAATTATTCTGATAATAAAAAGCCCGGCCGTTTGGTTGGGCTTTTTTAATTTTAGATTTCTTATTTTTGATTTTACATTTAATATTTAATGCTTCAACCTGATTTTTACACCCGTCCAGATGTATTGCAAATAGCCAGAGATTTGCTGGGAAAAGTACTTGTAGTGGAAGTCGATGGACAAAGATGTTCAGGTATAATTACTGAAACCGAAGCTTATGCCGGTATAAATGACAAAGCTTCTCATGCATATGGTGGTCGCCGTACGGCAAGAACAGAAACCATGTATATGGAAGGTGGATGTGCATATGTTTATCTATGTTATGGTATTCATAATTTGTTTAATGTTGTTACTAATACTAAAGAGGTGCCGCATGCTGTCCTGATTCGGGCCATTAAACCATTGGAAAACACAGAAATAATGATTAAGCGTGCTGCCAATAAGCGAATGAAAGGTGATGGAATTGGCCCCGGAAAGTTATGTGCTATGCTTGGTATTACACGTGAACATAATGCAGTACATTTGCAAAGTGAGAAACTGCATATTGCTGATTACGGAATTGAGATTTCTAACTCAGCACTTCTATCCGGAAAAAGAATCGGGATTGATTATGCAGAGGAGGATGCGGAATTACCGTATCGGTTTTGGGTGAAACATAAAGATATTGAATATGGAAGTTAAAGCTGTTCTCAGAATAAAAACCGGAAAAGTGGAAGCTATTCGTCGTTTCCATCCATGGGTGTTTTCGGGGGCTCTTAAAGGAATAGATGGAGAACCTAAAGAAGGCGATCTGGTTCGTATTGAGACCAATCATGGCGCATTTCTGGCTATTGGTCACTATGGAGCCGGAAGTATTGCCGCACGAATATTATCCTGGGAAGTTGAACTTCCTGATGCTGCATTCTGGCAAAAGAGAATTGCTTCTGCATGGGCTTATAGAACTAGTCTCGGGTTTCCAACAGAATACACAAATGTGTTTAGGCTGATTCATGCTGAAGGTGATCTCTGTCCAGGACTTATTGCAGATTATTTCGATGGGGTGGTAGTGCTTGAATTTCATTCTGCCGGAATGGAGCAGGCTTCAGAGTTTATTTGTGGTGCAATACAGAAAGTTTTGGGAGAAAACCTGAAAGCGATAATTGCCGGAAGTAAAAAAGGTGATGGTAAAATGCAGGTTTTGAACGGAGAGGAACCCGCTTTGCCCTATACTGTGCTTGAAAATAATCTAAAGTTCCAGGTCGATTGGCGCCAGGGTCAAAAAACCGGCTTTTTTAACGATCAGCGTGATAATAGACGAAAGCTAATGGATTTTGTGCAGGGAAAGAAAGTATTGAATATGTTCTCTTATACAGGAGCATTCTCCGTATATGCTAAAGCAGGAGGTGCATCTGAGGTGATATCGGTCGATGCCAGTAAACGGGCTGTTGAACTTGCAAAAATCAATATGGCTGCAAACGGTTTTTCACCGGACGAAAACCCTTGTATTGTATCTGATGCAATGGAATATCTTAAAGTAATGCCTGAGAATGAATTCGATGTCATAGTCCTTGATCCGCCTGCATATGCAAAACGCAGCGATGCTCGTCATAATGCCATTCAGGGATATAAAAGATTAAATGCTGAGGCTATCTCCAAATTGAAAAGTGGTGGGTTTCTTTTTACTTTTAGTTGCTCCCAGGTGGTGGAACGACACCATTTCAACTCTGCAGTTATGGCCGGTGCATTAAGCAGTGGCAGGAAAGTACGTGTTGTGGATCAATTGTCTCAGGCACCGTGTCATGCGCACTCATTCTACCATCCGGAAGGATTTTATCTTAAGGGACTAATTCTGCATGTGGAGAGCTGATAAACATCCCCCAATAATTTGTACTTTTGTGCGTTAAACGAACTGCAGGCAAAGCATTATGAAGAAAGTTCTAACGATATTCTCTTTTACGGTTATTCTACTGTTCATGCTGTCGGTTTTCGGCTGGATGGTTCATCATATCACTCTCGGGGACAGGAAGTTTGGATTTCTGTATGGCCCTATTAAGTTTATGTATTCTTTCCCTGATATGTTTAAACAATCAGTGGATGAAGTGAAGTCTTTGCCTAAAACTTTCATTAAGACACATGAGAGTTTTGTTGCAGTAAATGAGCTCGATTCAGACCTTGTTGTGCTGACGGCATATTCTGATGAAAAGGATAAAAGATCTATTGAATTGCTTAACCTGAGAAATGACTCAGTTCTTTATAAATGGACGGTTGATAATCCATATGAGGAGCATAGTCGCATTATTCATCCTTTGCTTCTTCCAAACAAAAACGTGATCTATTCCTTTATGGATAGAAGCGTTTTTAGAATTGATTCTCTTTCAAATATTGTTTGGCAGCAAGATGGTATTTTTAGTCATCATGCTATTAATTTAGACTCCGATGGAGATCTGTGGGTTTGCTCCAGAGAACCTTTCTATGATGCATCCGGTTTATATAAGCTTGGAGGACGCAGCGTGTTTTATGTCGATAACCGCATTACCAAACTCGATGTGGAAACCGGAGAAATCTTATTTGATAAGTCAGTGTCTGAGATACTATATGAAAACAACCTTGCACATTATGTCATTAAATCTGCTGAAATTTTAGACCCCATTCATTTAAATGATATACAGCCAGCATTAAAAACTACTGATTATTACAATGAAGGAGACCTATTTCTTAGTTTCCGGCAAATGTCTCTGATTCTTCATTACCGTCCCTCTACTAATGAAGTTATTAGATTGATTGAAGGACCGTTTTCTGCTCAACATGATGTAGATTTCTATGACGATAACTCGATAGTCTTTTTCAATAATAACTCTTACGTGAATTGGAGTAGTGATGGAATGGAGCCACCAAAAGATTCAAGTAAGCTTGTTGAACTTCAAAATTTCTGTTCAAATCTTGTGAAGTATAACTTCATTGACAATACATTTGAATTTATTGGTGATTCGGTTTTTAGAGCCAATGGAATATATACACACACAGAAGGACTTGTTGAGTTTTTAGACTCTAGCACATATTTTGTTGAACAGCAAAATCATGGTATTATTTGGGTTATTAAAGACAATAAGGTGATTTACAAGAATGTTCTTAAATCACAACACGATGGATACCACCACTTAACAAACTGGATTAGAATTATCAGATATGGCAGCTAGTTTACTTTATATAGGGCCCGGTCTGGGTGCCGGAACAATCATTCTGATTTTCGTAATCGGAGGAATTGTATTATTTGCTTTTGGTTTTATTTTCTGGCTTAGAATTAAAAAGCTGTTTAAGAAAAAGAAAAAATGATGGTTTATTATTCCATCTTATTCATTTCTTTCTTTCTTCTTGCTCTATCAATAAGACTTTTCAGAAAGATTCTTCATGGTTTGGCTTTAAATAGTGTAGGATTAGTAGATAAGCTAATGACCGGGGGAGATGATGATGATGAGAAAATAAAAATCATTTCAAAATCCACCAATCGCTTATTGGCTTCATTAGGGAAAACGCTCTTGCTCTTTCTTGTTGCAATTCTTGTCGGTGCTGTTCCACTGGCATTGTATTGTGTTATTTCTAATCTTGCATACTCAGAACTCGACTTTCTTTCAATTAATCCCGTTTTAGCTATTTCTGCCGGAGCAACTATAGCTTTTATAATACCAATCTCAAAAAGGAAAGATAATCTCGGATATTCTGAACTGGCACGGTTGCTGCACCGCATGGCTCTCGATAATTATAATATTTCGAACAGGTTGTTCAAAAGAGAGCGAAAAAAGATCAGAAAAAAAGGAATTGGACCCAAGAATGAATTTGTAGTAATCTCTGGCTTGGCGCGTGCCGGAACCACCAGCCTGATGAATGACCTGGCCGAGATTCATGCGTTCAAATCGCTTTCTTATGCCAATATGCCTTACCTTATGGCCCCGAATACCTGGGCAAAATTCTATAAGCCAAAATCTAAAAAACTTAAGGAACGCAGTCATAAAGACGGGATAAAAATCGGATTGAACTCAAATGAAGCTTTGGAAGAGTATTTCTTTAAGGTAAAAGCCGATGATTCTTATGTGTTTGATGATCGTCTCGAAGAATATTCAATTAGCGAAGATGATTATAAAGACTATCTCGATTATCATGCAGTGATCAGAAAAAACAATAACAAGATTTATCTGGCCAAGAATAATAATTTTATACTTCGATATAAATCTGTGCGTGCATTTAACGACGATTTTTTAATGGTAATTCTTTTTCGGGATCCACTAACTCATGCAGCATCATTGCTGGCAAAGCATCATGATTATTTGCAAATGCAGGAGCAGGATACGTTTATTCTTGAATATATGAACTGGCTGGGGCATCACGAATTCGGGCAAAATCAGAAACATTTTATCTTTAGTAATTCAAAGGAATTTGAATATTCCGACAAAGATTCATTGAATTACTGGCTCGAAAGCTGGATTAATTATTACAGTTATGCTTTGTCAATAGAACATCCAAACACGATTTTTGTAAATTATGATGAATTTTGTGAGAAGCCAAAAGATATCGTAAGCAGGATTATTTCAAAAATGAAAATCCAGATTGAGTTGCCCGAATATGAGAACTTTACCAATAAGCGTAAAACAGTTGATAAATACTCAGAAGAATTGCTTGCCGAGGCTCAGGGGATTTTCGAAAAGCTTTGTGAGAAATAGATGTTGTTTTTGTATATCCATGTTTTTGGCGCAAAATTGATGCGCACTATTCCGCTTAAGAAACACCATTTATTTATTAATAGCCTTGTGACATTCCATCGTCCGCAGGTAGGAAAAGCCATGAAGGTTTGAGGGTGGTATGGACTTGGAACCTTCACAATCTTGTTACGCGAGATGCGGGGTTATTAATATTAGTATATCATGTTTTGGCGAAAAATTTGAACGCAGAAAGGTGCTCTCAAAAATGCTCAAATTTTGTGACAAAACACTAAGACGCTGATAAAAATCAGAAAACCACTCTACTGTCCTTGTTACATCAATAAGTTTTGATTGTAATTTTGCATTACAATATTAGGATCATGGCAAAATCGAAAAAGAATGGCGGTTTTATTGGATTTGTTGAGAGGGGAGGAAATGCTCTTCCTCACCCGGCAACACTTTTTGCCATATTTGCAGTTTCAATACTGATTCTTTCCTGGATCTTTTACATGCTGGGCGCATCTGCAATTCATCCGGCAACGGGCGAAACTGTAGAGGCGGTTAATCTACTTTCAAAAGAAGGTCTCCACCGGATTTTACTTGAAATGGTGGATAATTACACAGGCTTTGCGCCGCTTGGGATTGTTATGGTGGCTTTGCTGGCTATTGGTATTGCAGAAAGTAGTGGCTTAATTACCGCAGCCATTCGAGTACTTGTTCTGAAAGCATCACCAAAGATCATTACCTTCATTATTGTGCTTGCCGGTATTCTCTCGAATATGGCTTCTGATCTTGGTTATATTCTCATTATTCCACTTGCCGGAATTATTTTTCATTCGCTTGGACGCCATCCGATTGCAGGAATGTCAGCTGCATTTGCAGGCGTGAGTGGTGGCTTTAGCGCAAACTTATTTATCGGAACTATTGATCCTCTTTTGGCCGGACTATCTACCGAAGCTGCCAATATCATTGACCCGGATTACTATGTACTTCCAACCGCAAATTATTATTTCATGGTCGTTTCGACCTTTGTGATTGCTTTTGCCGGAACATGGGTGACCAACCGATTTGTGGAACCACGCCTTGGACAATATAAAGGCGAGGTTGAAATTGAGCCTGTGGAGAGTCTCACCAGGAAAGAAAAAAAGGCATTGAAATGGTCTTTCTACATTTTTTTATTCTGGATTGCAATATTTTTGGCAGGTTTACTTCCCGAGTATGGCCTTTTAAGAGGTGCTGATGGAACCATGCTTCACTCACCATTGCTGAAAGGGTTTATTGCAGTTCTATTCTTTGTGGCCGGAACCATGGGCATTGTGTATGGTGCAATTGTAGGGAAATTCAAATCGGACAAGGATGTTGTGAAAGGAATGGTAACCAGCTTTAAAGGCCTGGTGGCATTTCTTGTCCTTGTATTTTTTGCTGCACAGTTCGTGGCCTGGTTCAAATGGAGTAATTTGGGGTTATTACTTGCAATAAATGGTGCAAATTGGCTGCAAAATGCAAACCTTGGGCTTATTCCGCTACTCATTATATTTGTGCTCTTTTCCGGTTTTCTCAATATGTTCATGGGTTCAGCCTCGGCAAAGTGGGCTATTCTTGGGCCGGTTTTCATCCCAATGTTCATGCTTTTGGGCTATTCACCAGAGCTTTCACAAGCCGTTTTCCGCATCGGTGATAGTGTAACCAATGTAATCTCTCCCATGATGAGTTTCTTTGCGCTTATCATTGTGTACTATGAGAAATACGAAAAGAAGGCAGGAATTGGCACACTGATATCAACCATGTTACCGTATTCTCTAACATTTCTCGGATTATGGGTCCTCCTTCTTATTGGCTGGGTCCTGCTCGGTTTGCCGCTTGGCCCGGGATCGGGGTTGTTTTATGGCGGTTGATGTATTAAATAAATGAAATGAACAACCCCGCATAATAAATTGCAAAACGAACAGCCCATGTTTTAAGTTTTGATTTGTCACCTGCAATCCACCTGGGTCCGTATATAAATGCTGCATAGTAAATTGGAATAAACGGGCTGGCAAGAAGAAAATCAGCAATGGATATATCTGATCTTGCAACATAGTTTGTAAATAACATCTCTAGACCTACTGAACTTATAAGAATATATGGAATTGTTAGTAGTCTTCTGATAGTCTGATGAATGGCTTTACCGCGTACAAAAACAAGCAGAATAATAATAGTCCATGTCGTGAACATGCCATGGTTCGATGACAATCCCAAAATATTTGACACTGCATAGAATGTAAACATTATTGCTCCAAAACCTAATGGTAAAGCTCTTATTGTTTTGCGATTAAGCTCTCGTTTCTCAGCCTCTGTTTTCTTCATGTAATTTTCAGAAAACATTTTTGCGGGTCTGCCAGGGCTGAATATGATAGAGAGGGCTAATAATACAACACTTACCAGCATTATGATTCCAAGTACAACACTGTGATTTGATTCTCTCGGATTTAATATAGCCTCAACATCAATATCTGAACTGAATAATGGGAGTATATATTCACCAAAAAATATAGCCCAGAAAAACAATGCAACATCAAGAATTTGAATTCCAGAAAAACTGGTCTTTTTTATGGCACTACTCTCCATCGTATTTGGTTTCAATTTTTACTTCAAACGGTTCCTGTAAATATTTCTTCACCGCACATTGGTCGGCGGCTTTTATTATGGCATTTTTGTATTTCTCGGGAAAATCTTCAGGTAGGTCAATCTTTAGTTTTACAGCATTAATCCTGCGTGCCACCTGATCGTATTCAATGCTCTGATGCAGATCAATTTGATTAGTGGGAATATTGCGTATATCGCAGAATTTTTTAATGTAAATACCGGCACAGGTCCCAATGGAGGCCAGAAAAAGAGTGAAGGGTTCAGGAGCCGACTCTTCTCCTCCATCATTTTTGTTCTGATCAGTTTCAATGATAAATTTACCCGTATCCATATATACCTTTTTGCCACCCGGGAAATATACTTTCATGTTTTGTTTTCTTACAAATTTACAAAACTTTGAATTGGCGTGTCTTAAGACTTCGGAAGTTTATAAAACTTCAGAAGTCTTTTGCACAAACCCAAAACAAAAGGGCACAAAGCAAAAACTCTGCGCCCTCTTTCTGTTTCTTATGCGTCTCTGCGCCTTTGCGAGAAACTTATTGCAGTATAATCTCCATCGTACGACTGAAATAATCGTTATGCATCCTCAATACATAAACACCTTTCTGCAATCCTGTAAGATCCAGAATTTCAGTTGCTTTCGATTGGGAAATAGTTCTTCGCATTATAGCATCGCCCAGAAGGTTAAACAATATCATTTCTGCTTCCTGATATGTTCCAAGATCAAAGTCTACATTAAACACTCCGTCGCTCGGGTTGGGATACACAGTAATGAAGATATCATTATCATCTATATTAATATTGGTTGAGAATGAAACAATATAGGTTTGTACGTCCTGACATGACCATTCATCAGTAATGGTTACAGTGTATGTGCCGGGCAGAAGTCCGTTGATATCTTCTGTGGTTGCACCATTGCTCCAGCTGTATAGGTAATATGAGCTTGAGCCGGAAACGGTCAAATCAATGGCTCCATCCGGACAAGTGCCACATGTTGCATGTGTAATTACCTCATTCACTGTAAAGTAACCATTGTTTACCAATGTAAATGTATTGGTGTAGTCACAGCCGGTTACAGTATCAGTTACTGTTACCGTGTAGGTTCCGGCATTGAGGCCACTGATGGTATCATTTGTTGAACCGGTGCTCCATAGTATATTATAATACCCCGAGCCATTGGTAATTACAAGAGCAATTTGCCCCTGTCCATAATTACAGAAATCATCATCAGTAAATGATTGCACAGTAAAACTGGTTTGGTTCCCCACAACAGCAGTTTCAATAAATGTACAACCGGTTGAATCTGTAATTGTACAATAATATGTACCGGCCATAAGGTTGGAAATATCTTCAGTCGTTGCACCATTGCTCCAGTTATAAATCACCGTTCCCAAT
>PKSX01000163.1 GCA_002869435.1 Marinilabiliales bacterium
AAACGGAGAAGCCTACACATGGACAATCGTAAGCCCCCTCAGAGTAGAAATTGGTTGCAAATGGGTTACAGAAGGTGTTCTGATGCTCGAAGCCAACGGCGAACAACTCCTGATCGACTACGGCGATGGAAACTGCGACGGACTGGTAACCGTCACCTACAACGGAAACGACTATCAGATATATGTTTAGTCACAGCTAAAACGGAGAAAAGCCCGCCCTTGTTGACGGGCTTTTTTATTTGTCTAAATGCATAAGAATTCATATATTTACAAATTACATAAGTAGCTAATAATTTCAATAAAAATCATATTATGGACCAATCAAAAAAGGGTAAATGTCCGGTAATGCATGGAGCCAATACGGACACCGGTAAATCCGTTATGAGCTGGTGGCCCAATGCATTGAATCTCGACATTTTGCATCAGCATGATCGCAAAACCAATCCGTATTGCGAAAATTTCAATTATGCAGAAGAATTCAATAAACTTGATTTCGAAGCGTTGAAAAACGATTTAAAAACTTTAATGACTGACAGCCAGGAATGGTGGCCTGCAGACTGGGGCCATTATGGCGGTCTTATGATCAGAATGGCATGGCACTCGGCCGGTACTTATCGAACGGCAGATGGACGTGGCGGCAGCAATACAGGAAACCAGCGTTTTGCTCCAATCAACAGCTGGCCTGACAATGTTAATCTTGATAAAGCTCGCAGATTGCTTTGGCCAATAAAACAAAAATATGGAAATAAGATCTCATGGGCAGATTTAATGATTCTTGCCGGCAATATGGCATATGAATCCATGGGTTTCAAAACTTTTGGTTTTGCAGGCGGGCGTGAAGACATCTGGCATCCGGAAAAAGATATCTACTGGGGTGCTGAAAAGGAGTGGCTGGGAAAAGACCGGTATTCTGATAAATTTGATGAAAGTTCTCTCGAAAACCCATTAGCCGCTGTTCAAATGGGGCTTATTTATGTGAATCCCGAAGGTGTTGACGGAAATCCCGAACCCTTAAAAACAGCACAGGCTATGCGTGTTACTTTCGAAAGAATGGCCATGAACGATGAAGAAACTGTTGCATTGACCGCAGGCGGTCATACTGTTGGCAAAACTCATGGTAACGGTGACGCTTCAAATCTAGGTCCCGATCCTGAAGCAGCAGGTTTCGAAGAACAGGGCTTCGGTTGGAAGAATCCTAAAGGCAAAGGGCACTCAGAAGACACCATAACCAGTGGAATTGAAGGCGCCTGGACCACACATCCAGACAAATGGAACAATACATATTTTTATCTTCTCCTAAACTACGAATGGGAGCTAAAAAAGAGCCCGGCAGGCGCATGGCAATGGGAGCCCGTAAATATAAAAGAAGAAGACATGCCATTCGATGCACATGTGAAAGGTGTTCGCCGCAATCCGATCATGACCGATGCTGATATGGCTTTAAAATTTGATCCTGAATACCGTAAAATCTCTGAACGGTTTTATAATGATCCACAATATTTTGCCGATACTTTTGCCAGAGCATGGTTTAAACTTACCCACCGCGATCTCGGACCAAAAAGCCGATATCTCGGACCTGATGTTCCTGCAGAAGACCTCATATGGCAGGATCCTGTACCAACAGCAGATTACACATTATCGGAGTCAGAAATTGAAGATCTAAAAACAAAACTGCTGAATTGCGGTTTATCTCGCACAGAGCTCATCAATACCGCATGGGACAGTGCCAGAACATTCAGACAATCAGATTTCAGAGGTGGAGCAAACGGAGCCCGAATAAGACTTGCACCACAAAAAGACTGGGCAGGCAACGAACCGGAACGATTGAATAAAGTTCTGAATACACTTACCGAACTTCAGGAAGGACTTAGCAAAAAAGTGAGTATTGCCGACCTGATTGTACTTGGCGGAAGTGCTGCTATTGAAAAAGCTGCCGAAGAAGGTGGATTTACAATGAAAGTGCCGTTTAGTCCAGGCAGAGGAGATGCCACTGCAGAAATGACTGATGAAGCCTCTTTTGATGTACTGGAACCCCTACATGACGGGTACCGAAACTGGCAGAAAAAAGACTATGCCGTTCAGCCCGAGGAAATGCTGCTCGATCGTACTCAACTTATGGGGCTTACTGCCCCTGAAATGACGGTTTTAATTGGCGGCATGCGTGTACTGGGAACCAATCATGGTGGAACTAAGCATGGTGTATTTACCGAAAAAGAAGGCGTACTGAGCAATGATTTCTTTGTAAATCTGACCGACATGAAATACATGTGGAACCCGGTTTCTGATAATCTCTATAACATTGTAGACCGGAAAACAGGCGAAACCAAATGGACTGCCACACGTGTAGATTTGGTTTTCGGTTCAAATTCAGTACTGCGAGCTTATGCCGAAGTGTATGCACAAGACGATAACAAGGAAAAATTTGTGAAAGACTTCATTAAAGCATGGGTGAAAGTGATGAATGCAGATAGATTTGATCTGAAATAGTAAATATTCATACCTCTGAAAATGAAAGGCCCCCCGAAAGGTGGGCTTTTTTAATTATAAATATTTCCGTTCTAAACTGTTTCAATTTTTTGTAACCTAATGGTGACTTATGATTTAAACCCTTGTACAAATCCCAAATTTTCAGTATTTTTACATAATAGAAATCTACAAATGAACCAGTCCAAAACATCCATACGATTTTTTGATGACCGCGAAATGTTTATTACCGGTATTGATTATTCGTATTACTATGAGTAGGGTAACAAGTAAGCTTTTATTTCCCCACGAACCCATACCGCAATTTCGCCATCATAAAGCGCCCGGGGCTAAGTAATCCTTTACGATCTATGTACTGAACATCGAATACATCATTTACGGAGAAGGCCACACCGATATTTTTAAATTGCGCGCCCAAATAAAGGTTCACAACATTATAAGAGTCAATTTCAAGGGTGTTGATATCATCGGCCCAGTTCATTCCGGTATACCTATACTCGAGCGTGAAGTTAAAGTTTTTATAGGTAAATCTGGCATCTGAAAACATCATATGCTGAGGTACCTCGGCCATATACATTCCGGTTAAATCATCATCGCCGGGTGCAGCTACGTGCTCAGTGATTTTTGAGTCATTGAAGGAATACCCCACCTGAAAATTGACCCATTTGCGTGGCTGGTATTTCACGGCAAGCTCCGTTCCAAGCACGGTACCCTGAGAAACATTGCGCTTCTGAATCATGGGCGAATACCCCTCCCCTTCTATTTCCACCGAATCGCCAGTCCAAACCTGATAAATCATGTTGTCTGCTATGGAGTAATACACTGATGGCTCAAATATCAAGTTCTTATACCGCCACTGAAAGCCGGTTTCGGCACTGTACAAAACTTCGGGCTCAAGGTACGGGTTGGCAATTTTAATTCCTTTGCGGATCTTGCCCGAGCGGGTCATATCGTCAATGGTTGGCGGCATAAAACCCTTCGAAACAGAAGCATAAACATTAAACTTATCAT
Organism: Marinilabiliales bacterium; assembly: GCA_002869435.1. Classification (GTDB taxonomy): domain Bacteria; phylum Bacteroidota; class Bacteroidia; order Bacteroidales; family DTU049; genus BM518. The sequence continues at coordinate 3,496 of PKSX01000163.1, forward strand.
TAAAAATGTGCTTATACGCCAGTTTAGGGCTCAGGCTTTGCCAATTGTTCCCAGGGTGAATCCCAAGGTAGGGTTCAAGAAAATCGGTATTTGACGTTGGATTCACCACCAGGATTTCGCCATTAGTATATTGCCCAAAATCATATCTTATGCCAAATTGAAGAAGGCCATGCGTTCCTATATTACGACTAAACTGCCCGAATGCAGCCGCAAAATTGTGCATTCCAAAAAAGTAGATTTCATCGCTGGCCGTCAGATAAAGACTTTTCCCATCCTCAACAGCATATTTATAATCGATTCCGGCAATGATTTCTGTTCTTTCATTGGGTATAAAACGTGCAGTTGACCACAGTCCGGCATCAATCTTTTTGGTTGGGCTGTATATCAGTTTGTATAATCCATAACTGTTTACACTTTCATTCTGATTGAAATAGTCTTCGTAATTGGTAAATGCTATGACTTTATATTGTGCTTTATCTTTGTTCAGATAATACCTTAGCGAGCCCATATACGTGATATACTCATCGTATTTGCCTTTGTCTTCATATACCTGAGTTCCCAGTCCCACCTGAAAAAATGATCCCAGAAACGAGGCTTCAATTCTTGATTTCGAATTGAAAGCATAGGCGCTTTTCACATAAGAATTCAATTGACTTAAAAATGCTTCAGAAGAGTATTCTGTTCGAATGTCTTCCGGATCAAGAAAATAACCGTCTCCCTTCATACCGGATAAACTAAGCCAGAAATACGGTTTCTTTATCTTTTTCGACGTTGAGCCTCTAAAGCTAAACCCATATGTATTGTTTTGAGCACCCATAAGCTCGAGGTCAATCTTCGGTGTATACCCGGCATCTTTAGTTATCATGTTTATAGTTCCGGTCATGGCATTGTTCCCATAAATACTTGATGAAGGACCTTTAAGCACCTCAACTGTATTGAGCGAAGAATTGGGAATCAAATTCCAGTTCACACCCCCTCCACCGGATTTATTCAACGGTACATCGTCGAGCATTACTAAAACGCGTGCAGCAGAATTAAATCCTCGCATGGTTACACTCGCATTTTTGGAATAAATTCCCCAGCTGCGATTTACAAAAACGCCCGGCACCGATTGTAAAAGCGCATCGGTATTATTGGCTGCCGAGCTTTCAATAGTGGTTGCATTAATCACTTCCATTCTGGAAGGCACATCGTTCATTTGCTTTTTCATACGATCGGAAGTAACCACGAATGGATTTATCTGATAGGGCTGAGCAGTTAATTTAATCTGCATTACCGATTTCTTCTCCGGATTTTGGTTCACAACAAGTGTTTTTTCCTGATATGACACATGCCTCACATGAATTGTCCAGGGCCCGTCTTTTGGCAGATCAAGTACAAAGCGCCCCAATCCATCAGTTGTGGTGCCAAGCCGAATGCCATCTACTGTAACGGCAGCTCCGGGAATCGATATGCCGGTATTCTTATCAGTAACAGATCCTATAAACTTATGCTGAGCAAAGAGTTGCACAGAAAAAACCGTTATCAGAAATACAAAAACTACTATTCTTCCCTTCATTATTCCTGAATTTTAATAGTGATATTTATGGTTCCGGCAGTTGTTCCCACAACATTATTGACATAGAAAATACCATAGCGCCCGTCGTGGCTGAACTCATAAATATCGCCGGGAATTAAATTTTTCGACTTACGCTTACCTGTATCGTACTGAAACAAATTGGCAATAATGGTTGAATCATGCTGACAATTATCGAAATCCTGCTGAGTGATTGAAAGCTTCACATATCGAATTTCATTTCTGGTAGTCCAGTTGGAAAAACCATAAGTTGATCCCGTAATTGTAGTATCAATATTTGCATTGGGCGAAGCAATAGTATTCTCATCTACCGGGTCGTAGTAGTAATACATTTGTACAGAATCCTGATTGTTGAATGCATCGGGCAAAGTAAATACCTGCTGCCCAAAAAGATTATAAAAACCACCAAGAGAAGAATGATCCTGAGCACCCAACTCAACAGTTATTGTTCTGATATTACCATACACAGTTGTCGGCAAAAGATTCAGATTAAAACTGATGCTTGTTTGCTGAAAATTCTTGTCACGAACCAGTATCGTGTACTGCTCCAAACTGTCAATAGATTTTACAATAATTCTTTGGGATGAAAATGATTCGGCATTTAAACCACTGTCAAGAACATGCTCACCATTGCTTATCAAACTGAAATATGTGATGTTTTCTGAACCTGCAGTAGCCGAAACATTA
>PKSX01000190.1 GCA_002869435.1 Marinilabiliales bacterium
TACTTTTGGCAGGCCTTTAAAATTGCCGTAATTTTTGCTGTTTTTCAGGGAGCAATGCCTTTTCTAGGGTGGCTCGGCGGACAGGCACTTGAAAAATATATAGAAACAATCGATCACTGGATTGCTTTCGGATTACTGTTATTGGTTGGTGGAAAAATGATTATTGAAGCTTTCTCAAAAAAAACAGAAAAGAAAATTGATATCCATAATATAAAACTGATTCTCACATTAGCATTGGCCACCAGTATTGATGCATTTGCAGTTGGTATTTCCCTGGGAATAGAAGAAGTGAATATATGGATTACATGCCTCGTAATTGGATTTGTAACCGGCCTCACTGCAATGATCGGTATGCTGGTCGGGAAAAAACTTGCCGGGCTTTTCGGGTCGAAAATTGAGATTCTGGGTGGCCTAATCCTCATTGCATTGGGGACAAAAATTCTGCTGGAGCATTTGCAGATGATATGATCTGCCTTTTACCGTCCACAGATTATACAGATCACATAGCTTCTTGTTTGTATAATTCAGCTTGCTTAATTATGCAAACTTTCTGTGCTTAATCTGTCATAATTTACCCCATCTGTCAAATCTGAGTAATCTGTGGATAAGAATGATCTGCCTTTTACCGTCCACAGATTATACAGATATCACAGATTTTTGTTTGCTCCAATAATACATTCTCAATTCCCACAGAAAGAATCAGACAAGCCTGATTCAAAAACAATTCTGTTTTAGTAATTTGCTTTGGCTAATTATTAAAACTTTCTGTGCTTAATCTGTCATAATTTTCCCCATCTGTCAAATCTGAGTAATCTGTGGATAAAAAAATAATCTGATAAATAATTGAAAAGACTTATTCTATCATAAGATGAGCATAATAAAGGACGGATGAATTTGATATTTATCAGCAATAATCAAACACTATTTTATCTACCTTTGCATCCGTGATTGAAGAATACTTCCATACAGGCCTTTCGCTGCTGCATACCGCACTTACCCTCACCGGCATCATACTCGTAATGATGCTCCTGATCGAGTATCTGAATATCCGTTCCCGTGGAAAATGGATGCAGAAAATCAACCGTACAGGTTTCGGGCAGGTATTGTTCGGAACCCTGCTTGGTCTTGTGCCCGGCTGTATGGGAACCTATTTTGTTGTATCGCTCTTTACCCATGGATCTATTGGTTTCGGGGCCATTATAGCCACATTTATTGCCACTTCCGGCGACGAAGCCTTCCTTATGCTCTCTCTCATTCCGAAAGAAACGCTCATCCTAATGAGTTTACTGGCTGTAACGGCCATCGTGTTTGGTTTGATCGCTCAAAGACTGTTTAAAAATGTGAAACTCGTCAAAAACACCAAACATTTTGTTATTCACGAAGAAGAGCATTGTAAAGACCTCGATGATTGCAAGATCAGCAACAACCTGAAGCACATCAGCTTTCCGAGAGCACTGCTCATCTTCGGGCTCGTTCTCATCATTCTCAATCTTTTCCTGAAAGGGCAAGGTCATGATCACGGCGATGACCACGCTCATTTTCACATCGATATTTCAGGTATCATCAATTATATTTTTGCAGGACTTGCGGGGCTTACATTACTGGCCATTTTAAAAGTACCTGAACATTTTATCACAGAGCATCTGTGGGGACATGTTATAAAAAAGCATTTCCTCAAGATTTTCCTTTGGACATTCGGAGCCATCTTACTTATAACCGTTGCCCTGCCCCATTTCCATGCAGATGACTGGATACGTGAAAACCCCTACACACTCTTGCTGATTGCCGGTTTACTGGGTATGATTCCCGAATCGGGACCGCACATGGTTTTTGTAACCTTGTTTGCAGGCGGTTATCTGCCATTTGGAATCCTAATTGCTTCCAGCATTGTGCAGGACGGCCACGGCGCACTGCCGCTCCTTGCCGAGTCACAAAAAAGCTTTATCCTGGCCAAAGTAATAAACCTTGTGATTGGCCTTGCGGTGGGGTATCTGTTTTTGTTGTTGGGAGGGCTGTAGGTTCTAGTTCTCCGACAAAATCTTATTATACTTGGAAGAGTTTGCGGGGTCTATGCTTTTAAGAATATTAACCGCTTTGGTCTTTTCTACCATAGGTGCCGGTTTAAATACATTAACCAACTCATCAGATTTGGCCAGCATAAAAAGGCTAACGATAAAAAGACCCGGCTTCTGGCGATAGGCACGCTGCACGCGGGTAATGCCTTCGAGAATTCCGGCACGGGCTTTCAGGGCATCATCGGCAAAAAGATCCATACCCATACGGTGATAATGGTAAATGCCCGAACGGAAATCCTGATATGATTTGTTCAGCAGGTTTTCCACTATCCAGTAACGGTTTTTCTGGTTTTCAAAAGCCCTCCATCCTTTATCGGGAGCACTCTGAGCTGAGTTTACCACAGCCTGTGCTTTATTGAAATATTCTTCGCCACCATATTCGGAGAACGAATCAAAGTCGAGTCCAATGATCAGATATGCATAATAAGCCAAAACAGCAGACAAATTGCTGGTAAATGTGTTTTCAACAAAATCAAGAGGCTGCCCGCTTACGTATTTAAATGAGAAATCCTTGTCAAGATAATTAATAAGTGTGGTACTGTACGATGAATTGTACACCGGGCGTCGCGCCTGAACCTGTATCGTACCGGTAAAATTCTCAATATTATCCCATGTGGAAATGGTAAGCAGTATGGAACATTCAATTTTTTCCTCAATCTGAAATTCATATCCGGTCCAGCGGCGGTTATTCATAAACTCATACACCGTTTTCTGCAGGTTCTCAAAAACAGTTTTATCCGAACTCTGCACCTGCGAACTATTGATCTGCACCGCGCAGTTCAGTTCCTGAGCATGCAATGAGGTAGCAAGTATGAAAGCAAATATGGCAAGGATGAATTTTCTCATATGCTTTTATTTTATCAATGCTGCGGCTTCTTTAATGATATGCTTTGCAGCTTCAGTTTTGGTCATCAGCTCAAAGCTCTTTACATCGCCAGAAGCATGAATAACAGATATCTTATTGGTATCGTAACCGAAAGCAGAATTGGCATCGCGCAACGAATTCATAACTATGAAATCGGCTTTTTTATTGTGCAGTTTCTGCTTTGCGTTCTCCAGCTCATGATCCGTTTCAAGTGCAAAACCACCCAATATTTGCCCGGCTTTCTTCATTCTTCCAAGATCGGCCAGTATATCGGGGTTTTTCACAAAAGTGATGCTTATTTCATCATCGCTTTTCTTGATCTTCTTTTCTGCAGCATCTTTGGGCCGGTAATCGGCAACGGCAGCAGCCATAATGGCCATATCGGCATCAGCAAATTTATCCACACAAACCTGATGCATTTCTGCGGCCGTTTTCACAGAAATAAGTTCAACCCCCGCCGGAGCATTTATATTCACCGGGCCACTCACCAAAACCACCTTTGCACCTTGCCTCAATGCTTCATTGGCAATGGCATAGCCCATTTTACCCGAGCTGTAATTGGACAGAAAACGCACCGGATCTATATTTTCAACGGTAGGGCCGGCCGTAATGAGAACAGTTTTGCCTTCGAGCAGACTTTCTGCAGAGAAGAATTCCTTAACTGCATCTACAATCTCATCGGGTTGCGACATGCGTCCGGCACCGTCATAGCCGCAGGCAAGATTGCCCTCGTCGGGACCAATGATTTGATGACCGCGATTTCTCATCTCGGCCATATTATCCTGCACCGCTTTCGACAGCCACATTTTGGTATTCATGGCCGGGGCAATAAAAACCGGACCGTTGAAAGCCATATAGGTGGTGCTGAGCGCCTCATCGGCAATACCCGAAGCAAATTTACCGATTATATTACCTGTTGCCGGGGCAATGATCATCAAATCCGCCCAGTCGGTAATGGAGATATGCTCGGTACTGTGCACAAAATCCCTGTCGAACACATCGGCATATACCGGATGCTCCGAAAGGGTTTCTAATGTAGTTTTAGTAGTAAATTCCAGGGCATTTTGAGTACAAACAACTTTTACTGAGGCACCGGCTGTATGCAGAAGCCTGATAATGAGCGGTGCTTTATATGCGGCTATTCCGCCCGAAATTCCCAGTATGATGTTTTTGCCCTGAAGCACTTTTATATTTCTTCTTCCTCATTACCGGCACGGAAATAGACTTTATCGTCTTTATATTCCTGAAGGGCAATAAGAGTTGCTTTTGGTAGTGTTTCGTAAAACTTGGCCAGTTCAATCTGCTCACGATTTTCAAAAACTTCTTCCAGATTATCAATCACTGAAGATACTTCCCTGATTTTATGCTGAAGTTCTTCTTTGATCTCGAGCGAAATCTGATTGGCACGCTTTGCTACAACCATCACCATTTCATACACATTATCAGCTTTACTCTCCAAAGCCGTTACATCACGTGTGTTTGCCAGGTGATCAACCTGCATTTTTTTGTAGTCCATATTGTGTTTTAATTAATATTCTCCAATTCGGCCTGCGCCTTTTTTTCAAAACTCATCACCTCTTTGGCATATTTGCTTTCGGGAAAAACCCGGCTAAAATTCTTACATGCCTCCAAAGTGCTTTGATATCTTTCTTTCTGCTTCTCATACACCGACCCTGAAGCATAAAAGTAATTTGATTTTGCAATGATATACATTGCTTCTTCCTTATATTTCGTTCCGGGATAATCCTCCAGCACATTATTCATTGCCACAATGGCAGCCTGATATTCTTCAATGAAAAAATACAGCTTCGCAATTTCAAAAGCCTTTACTTCCATTTTCATACGAAGTTCATCAATCAACGCATTGCATTTACCCACCAAATCGCTGTTCGGGTATTTATTGATAAAAAGCTGAAGTTCATTAATAGCCTCCTGCGTATTACTCTGATCGAGCGATGGTTCAGGAGAAACCGCATATTTACAATAGGCGGCCTGAAAATAACACTCCTCGGTATATTTACTGTTTGGAAAAGTTTTGGCCAGATTACGAAAATGATAAGCAGCCATTAGGTACTGTTCCATATTGAAAAATGACCAGGCGTAATAATAATATATTTTTTCCATCTCCGGACGTCCGCGGAAATATGGCATAACATTGTCAAACAGCTGTAAAGCTCTGAAGTAATCCTCATTCTCGTAATACTCCATTGCCATAGCCAGTTTAGTCTCCGGGTCACCCTCTTTGAGCAGTTTATTAAAGTTATTGCAGCTACCCATAAGCATGAGGAGCGGCAATGCAATAAGGATGTACTTCTTAATCATGGTGCAAAATTAATAAAAATCAACGTACTAACGATCATTCGTGAATTATGTTGTATGTTTTATCGGGGCCATCTTAAATACATATACACTACGTAAATAAGTAACAGAACAAATCCCTCCCAACGAACCAGTTTCCTGTCGGTAAATGCCAGCGGCCAGAGTATAAGCGCCGAAATACCCAGAAAAATAAATTCCAACCCGGCAATATCGGTACCGCCAATAGGCCTTATTACTGCCGAAGTACCCGCAATTCCAAGAATATTAAACATATTAGACCCCACTGCATTGCCAATGGCCAGTTCACTTTTTCCTCTCACTGCGGCCATAACCGATGTGGCAAGCTCGGGCAAACTGGTACCCACACTCACTATGGTAAGTCCGATTATGGCATCACTCACATCATACGTTTTGGCAATATTCACACCGCCAACCACCAGCAAACGTGACCCGCCGATCATAACCAGTAAACCCAGCAACAACA
>PKSX01000207.1 GCA_002869435.1 Marinilabiliales bacterium
ATTCATGATTCACTCGCAATCTGCTTTATACGAATCCATATAGTCGAAAATCATATCAATGGCATCACCGCGCATATCCTGATCGAGCGCAGTATTCTTACGCACATCATCAGTGGCCTTATACACATTGCACCAATTCACGTCAAACTCCACCTGAGCTTTGATCAGCCCATGAATAATATTAAATGTATAGCTCTCAGGATTCATACTTAATGCCTGTTTGGCCATAGCCAGTGCATCTGTACATTCAAAATAATTATCCAGCGCTTTCAGATACGCCAAAGCCAGCAAGTTCTCAGCTTTTCGCTGTTTCTTCTTCATGCCGTGTTTATCAAGATATGCCCTGTACTTTTCATAATTGCCTTGACCTTCAAAAGTCCAGCCCAGTGCATTTATAACGGCCATTTTCTCATCTACCGGATTCTTCTTCCATAGGTACTCCATAATGGCTTCAGTTATTTCACCATTTGCACTTTGCGCAGCAAGAACCATTTCATTATCCATATATCCCCTGAAAAACTCAGTCGAAGTTAATGGAGAATCTGCTTTAGCAACAAAGAAAGCAAATATTAAAACAAAAGGAATCAGTATTTTTTTCATATTCGTGGTTTTTTGTAAAAGTATGAAAAAACCACATTATAGCATCTCAAAAAAATGGGCCATAAGTCACAAACAAAAATCAGAACAAGGTCTAATTCCCGTCTATAAGATATTTTTTAAGCTCCGGACTTTGGGGATTAGAGAACATTTCGTCTGGGCTTCCCTGCTCTATCACTTCCCCAAAATGCATAAACACCGCATGATCGGCCAGTCGCTTTGCCTGACGAAGAATATGAGTCACAACAACAATAGTATATTGATCCTTAAGTTTTTTGAAAAGATCCTCGATTGTTTTACTCGAGTGCGGGTCGAGAGCAGAAGTTGGCTCATCGGCAAGAATCAGTCGCGGTTTTACAGCCAACCCGCGTGCAAGACATAAGCGCTGCTGCTGTCCTATAGATAGTGTATCGGGCGATGAGTGGAGCCTGTCTTTTACTTCATCCCACAAACCAACTTCCTGCAGTCTTTTTTCAACGTTATAATCAAGCAGTTTTTTATCCTTAACACCCTTTAATTTAATTCCATAGGTAACATTCTTATAGATTGACAGGGGAAGCGGATAAGGTTTCTGGCTCAGAAGTCCCATTTTTTGTCTGATTTCGTAAATATCATTCCTGGGCTTCAGAATATCCTCACCATCAATAAAGATCTGCCCAGTCACTTTCAGTTCCTTATAAAGATCAGTAAGCCTGTTCAGAGATCTGAGCAAAGTGGTTTTTCCGCATCCTGAAGGGCCCAAAAGAACGGTGATTTTATGACTCGGGATCTGAAGATTGATGTTTTTCAAAATTCTCTGATCATCAACACAAACATTCAGATTATGTATTTCAATTGCGTTATCCTGTTTCATAACTTTCTTATTCAAATTATATATGAGAAATTAATTCAGATTTGTTTTCGAGAATTTACGTGACATGAGGCGGGCGGACACGCTGATAATCAAAACAATTACTGTAAGAATTATACCTGCTGCATAGGCTCGGTTTCTCACTTCAGGTATAGGAGAACCCAGTTGGAAAAATATAGCCAGCGGGAGTGTTGCCGCAGGTTCATCGAGATATTGCGGCACAAGATCAGTATATCCTGCCGTAAAAAGCACCGAAGCTGCATCTCCGATTCCTCGTCCGAATGCAAGCAAAACTGCAGTAATAAAACCGGAGAAACCCTGTTTCCAAAGCACTTTAAATGCAAGTTGCGTGCGGGTTGATCCCAGAGACAGCGCTGCCTCATGCAATCCACGCGGAATTGTACACAGCACCTCATCAAATGTGCGGATCACAATCGGGGTTATCAGAAAAGCAACGGTAATAATACCGGCCAGAAGTGATGCACTCATGCCCATCATAATCATTACCATAAAGCCAAAAGCGCCATACACAATTGACGGAATACCCCACAATGCATCGAGCAGATAGCGTATAAAACCTTGCATACGGGGTTTATGCTGCAAATGAGAATTGATAAATAAAGCTGCCGGAACACCAAAGATCATAGCAATAACTGTTGCGCCTATTGCAATATAAAGCGAACCCATTATGGCATTCAGAACACCACCCTCACCACCATAATAGTAACCACCCGTTGGTGCAGTGATGATCATATCTAGGGTCAGCATATTAATCCCTTTTTTAAATATGATAAGAATGATATATCCAAGTACCAATATCAGAGAATAACAAGCAAGACCCGTTAATATTTTAAAGAAAAGTTCCTCTATTCTTTTTCTGCGCCTCATCGTTTCTGGGTTTTATAAATCAGATATCTGAAAAACAGATTAATCAGCATAACTATAACCAGCAAAATGAGTGAAGCCAGCATCAATGCAGAGTCGTACATGGGTATCGACAACATTTCACCGTAATTATTTGCAATGAGCGCCGGCAGCGGATAGCCCGCTTCGAGCGGATTACCGGAAATCTGAACTACATTCCCGACCACCATCATCACAGCCAGGGTTTCGCCAAAAGCTTTTGCCAGACCAAGTCCGAATGCAGATATAATACCAGTACTGCATTTTCGCAGCACCGAGTGTTTAATACTTTCCCATTTGGTAGCACCCAGTGAAAGTGTAGCCTCTACCAATCCATTGGGAACCGTTTTAAAACTTTCGATAAGCATATTAAGCACATAGGGAATACACATCACGGCAAGCACAATGCCCCCGGAAAGGATAGTATATCCCGAAGAATTTACATTGAAAAACGGAGCCAGACTTTCACCCACAAAAGGCACCACAATCAAAATTCCCCACATGCCATATACCACCGAAGGGATTCCGGCCAATATATCAATAACCGGCAGCATAAACGAAATAAGACGTTTTGATGCAAACTGTGTCAGATAAATGGCTGCAAGGATACAAACAGGAGCCGAAAAGATGAATGACAATATTGTTACATACAGAGAACTTAAAATAAAAGGAAGGAAGCCGAACTGTCCTCCGGTTGGCTTCCAGATTGATGAAAACAAAAGTTCATCGAGACCGCAAAGTCTGAAAATCGGTCCTGATTTACACGTTAGGGCAATTCCTATTATTAAAGGCAGAAGCAGGATAACGAACAAAGCGATCATCATCCAGCCCTGCGAAAAATATTGAATTATGGCTTTCCTTCTACTCATTTATTCCTCTAGCTTTTTCAGAGAAGCATTGAGTTTATCCTGAGTAATCGGAACATAGCCGGCTTCTTCCACAAAATTCTGTCCGTCGGTGAGCACCCACTTCAGAAAATCAATTACACCTTCTTTTTCGGGTTTACCTTTGGCAACAAAATACAGTTCGCGTGCCGGTGGCGACGGGTATACTCCATCGTGTATGGCAATAAGTACTTCTACGAAATTATCGTAGAAATACTCCTCTTCATCAATAGCACCGTTTGAGTTGAGGTCAATCGGAATAACTTCAAGACCTTCGTATTTTTCTCCGGTTTTTATATCATACACATAGGCTGTATTGTTATATCCGATTCCGAGTGGATCTTTTCCAACCGCGTCGGCCAAAGTAGGATCGCCATTTATTCCGTTTCCAAGCAGGTCTTCCTGCTTTCCTCCAAGATACTGAGCCCATGTACCAGCTGCCCCACATGCATCGGAGCGTGTAAAAATGGTTATGGGTGAACTTTCAGCACCTTTTATGATCTGATTCCAGTCGGTAATTGTGCCGTCAATAAAAATGGCTTTCAATTCCTCCGGGCTAAGACCTCTTTTTTTCAAAGTGTCCAGCAAGGGATTCTCTGCACTTATGGTCGGCAGCACAGCATCTTTACACAAGCCAATGAACCAAACGCCCTGATTGAGTTCTGCCTGAGAAATTTCACGTGAGAACATCCCAAGATCAACCGTTCCCGACAAAGCATCAGTCATTCCTTTTCCTGCTCCGCCTGCAGAAATATTAAATCTTACTTCCGGATTTTCCTTTGCATATTCCTCAGACCATTTTACCACCATGGGATAAAGAGCAAATGCGCCCGAGATATTAATTGTTCTGTCCTTTTTCTCTTTTGACACGCATGCTGAAAGCAGTATGCATATAACCAATACCGAGGTTGTGATTTTTTTCATTTCAATGGTTTTAATTTGTTCTGACAAAGCAATCTCTTTTTTCATATACAGGTATAAGATTATGACCGTAATTATCACAATACGAAGTTTTACGCATGCAATACGCATAAAAGCGCATTTATCAGTTTAATGAATACAGCTTGTGTTTCGTTGCAAACAAATAATTATCAGCAAAAGCGATATTAACCGGATGTTTTATCTATACATTATTGTTAATATTCTACATAAGTAGTTCATACTTTGCGCATAAATGCGTATATTTTCAACAAATTAATTTCATAATATTGCATCATGTTAATACAAATAGCACTTATTGCTTCTATGCTGATGCAGTTTGCCGCATTTTTTCTGTGCATTAGTCTCATTAAACGCACAAAATTCAGCATATCATGGATTGTGATCTCAATAGGGTTCTTTCTCATGGCAACCCGCCGGCTTATTGAACTCATAGAATTCAATAATTTTGAAAACCATGATTCACAAAGTGTTTTCAGCAGCTGGATTGCAGTTTCCATTTCCATTTCCATGCTGGTAGCTTCATTTTTTATCAGAAGAATATTTCTGGAACAGGAGAAGATCGATAAAATAAGAGAGGATAATGAAGCCAGAGTATTGTCGGCGGTCATTGAAACGGAAGAAAAAGAACGCACATATTATTCAAAAGAGCTCCACGATGGCCTTGCTCCTGTTTTGTCGAGCATAAAAATGGCCCTTTCTGCAATAAACAATACAGACATGAGCCAACGCAATGCAGAGATTATTGAGAAAAGTGAAAAATCGATTGATCTGGCCATTGAATCGGTGCAGGAAATCTCAAACCGCCTCAGCCCGAAAATACTGGAACGATACGGATTGGAAAAAGCCACCCGCATGATAGCCGAAAGCATGAATCCCAATAATAAAATAGAATACAGTATTGTTTTCGACACGCATGGTATACGTTTACCCAATAAAACCGAACTTGCGCTATATCGTATAATATGTGAGCTAATCAACAATTCTGTTCAGCATTCAGGAGCAAAGAAAATTAATATATCGCTTATTCACAGGGCTCGGATGATAGAACTAAGATACAGTGATGACGGTAAAGGCTTTTTCCCCGAAAATGCAAAAGGCAAAGGTATGGGGCTCGACAATATAGAATCCAGAGCCCGATCCATTGATGCACAGTCTAACATTTTTTCGAAACCCGGAAAAGGGTTTATTTACAATCTGGAATTCGCATATGTCTAAAATAAATATATACCTGGTTGACGATCACAACCTTTTTCGTGAAGGAATCCGTTTTTTATTTAATGACCGCGACGAAATAAACGAAGTTTATGAAGCATCAAACGGCATTGAGTTTCTGAATGAACTCGAGCATAAGAATGTTGATATAGTATTGCTTGATATTGAAATGCCCGGCATTAACGGTATAGACACATGCAGAAAAGCCCTTGAAATAAAACCAGGGATGAAAATTATCGCCCTGTCCATGTATGGTGATGAAAATTTCTATTCAGATATGATCGATGCCGGAGCACATGGTTTCCTGCTGAAAAACTCAAAATTCGAGACTTTAATGAG
>PKSX01000249.1 GCA_002869435.1 Marinilabiliales bacterium
ACATATACTACAACAGATTTAGCAATGCATTCAGTTTCTACACCTGTGGCGGGGTGTATGACTTCAGCCGAAACAGTTATTGTAATGATTGAGAATACAGGGTTAGACACTATTTATTGTTCGGTCACACCTGTACAAATTAATGTTAATGTAACCGGGGCAAATACAGATGCCACAAGCATAATTGTAAATACCGGAACATTTGACCCCGGCACAATCTCCCCTTTTACCGTTGGCACAGTTGATCTAAGGCAATATGGAGAGAATTTCTTTGACGCATATCTTTCATGCTCTGCAGATGCATTTTTCTTCAATGACACCTTGTTAGAGCAGGACACAATCCTGACCAATAACCCATACATTTATTCTTTTTATCCAACTGAAGATAGTGTTTGCATGGGTTCAGATGCACAACTGGGCGCTTTGTATGGTGGCGCTGACGGAATGTTTGCTGTTACAGAGTTTATAAATGATAGTGTAAAATTAATCCCTGACAATGATATAAATGGTATTAGTTACTATTTTGATGTTAATATTGATGTTCCGGCCAATTCAATACATTATGTATATATTGACAGTTTAATTCATCTAAGTGATGAAGATCTCGATATATATTTATTTGCACCCGACGGATCCGGCATTGAACTGAGTACTGATAACGGAGGTAGTGATGATAATTACATTCACACATATTTTAAAGAAACAGCATTAAACACCATTACAACTGCAACACCTCCAATGAGTGGGTACTATCAGCCGGAAGAAAGTTTCATGAACTTAACAGGAAGTTCTCTTGGTTTGTGGAAAATAAAAATTGTTGATGATCAGACATCAAATACAGGCCTGGTATATAAAACCCGTCTTGCGTTTTTATCATCAGATCCATATACATACACCTGGTGGCCTTCCGGCACACTTAATGATTCTACACTTGCTAACCCAACAAGTACTATTACAACCAACACAATGTATTATCATCAGGTATCAGTATCCGGATGTGAATCATTAATTGATTCAATCTACATAGTGGTTCTTGATACTCCTTCAGTGAACCTTGGAACAGATCAAACTATTTGTGATACAACAACCATTATTTTGGATGCCGGGAATATGGGTTCAACATACAATTGGTCTACAGGAGGAACAACCCAAACCGATACCATTCCAGGCTCAAGTTTAAGCATTGGAAATAATGATGTTTCAGTTATTGTGACTAACGCATACGGATGTACCGATACCGATACTGTAAATATTGAAGTGATTGTGTGCAGCAATATAGAAGAACCAGAGCAATACGTATTGATATATCCTAATCCGGTTAAAGATGTACTTGTTTTGGACTTGGGCTCTACAAAAACCGGTCAATATGTTTTTGCAATGGAAGATATGAATGGGAAAACAGTAGTTAATAAAGAATTTAATTACGAGAATAGCCCTGTTAAAATTCAGTTAACCCCGGCTGAATCAGGAATATACATAATAAAAGTAACAGGAGAGGACGCCGTTTATACCACAAAATGTATAATTGAATAGTTTATAATGATTATGATTGGAAAGAAAGCAGCCTTTTTAAAGGCTGTTTTTTTTGTTTATAGTGACTTAATCTGCTTAACACGGGGAATCCCCTATTGGTATTCAGGTATAATCTCTTACCTCTTTTGGTTCTCACTGTATTATTTTTACATAAATAAATCAAATTAGATTTTATTATGAAAATTTTTGTACGCATTTTACTGATCGTTTGCACGGGGCTATTAACAATTCAACTACAAGCTAACAGCAAATATTCGACTGAAAAAGAGCCGATTAGCTTTACTCCGAAAGCAAATACCCAGACGGGTTTCGTACCCAATAATGGGCAATTAACCAACCATAAGGGAGAAGCCGTTCCCGATGTATATTTTGCGTTTTCCACCCATGATCTCAATATGTGGATTTGCAAAACAGGATTGGTTTGCCAGGTAAAGAAATATACTGAAGAACCAAAGAATGACACAAAAACGGGTGAAAACACGGAAGACAATATAAGTGTCACTTGGGAACGATTTGATATTGACCTGCTGAATGCTAACATAAAAAAGGAAAATATTATAACTGAAAACCCAAATGATGTAGAGTTTAATTACTATTATGCCCATTGTCCAAATGGTATTCTAAATGTAAAATCATATCGAAAAATAACCATTTCCGATGTTTATCCGGGCATCGACTGGGTAATATATTTTGATGAGGGATCAAACTTAAAATATGATTTTATTGTTCATCCGGGGGCTGATTATAAAGATATACAGTTACTTTATAAAACCAAAAATCCGGTCAATATAGATAATGGTCAATTGGTTATTCATACTGATATTTTTGATGTTCACGACAACGAACCCGTAAGTTTTCTACAATCTGATACAATTGATACAAAATATACCATTCACCAGCAGTCTGAAGCAAATATTTATGGTGAATCAGGGTATGAAACCATTGTTGGATTTCAATGTGACATTGAAGATGTTAATATCAATGATGATTTAATTATTGATCCTGCATTATATTGGTGTACAGCGTATGGTGGTGGCTCGTGGGATTATGCATTCGGAGTCTGTACTGATGCCTCTAACAACATATATGTTGTTGGTTTAACATATTCCGACCCATTCCCTTTACAGGCATTAGGTGGAGCGTTTAATCAAGCCGCATATGGTGGTGTTAAAGATGGTCTTATACAAAAATATTCCAGTACAGGGATGCTGCTATGGTGTACATATTATGGCGGAACTGGTGGTGAAAAATTTTACAGAGTAAAATGTGATGCTTCTGACAATATTTATATTGTGGGAGAAACGACGGCAAGTGATTTTCCGGTATGGGATGATGGGACTGCATATCATCAAGCAGCTCTAAGCGGTGGTGATGAAGGTGTAATACTGAAATTTGATAATACAGGGGCAAGGGTTTTTGCCACATATTTTGGAGGTGATAATTCTGATGTTATTAGTGGTTTAGTATTAGATAACAACAATCATTTTTATATCGTAGGCGAATCAAATAGTTCTGCTGCTTTTCCGGTATTTAATCGTGCAGGTGCATATAATGATGTCAATGCTGCTGTAACTGATCCATTTTTGGCTATGTTTAATTTGGACGGAACCCAAGTTTGGGCTACATATCTTGGTGGTGATTTTAATGACCGTGCTTACGCTGTAGCAGTTGATGCTGCTGATAACGTTTTTGTAGCAGGATATATAGATGTTAATAATACCAACTTCCCATTTGTGGATAATGGAACGTATTATGTTACTACAATGAGTAGCACAATAGATGCCTTCATAATGAAGTTTAATAGTGCAGGAGCCATGGTTTGGTCAACCCTTTTTGGTGGAACCAGTCATGAATACGGCTATCAATTGGAAGTAAACCCATTAACACAAGATGTTTACATGTATGGCCTTACATATTCTACAGACCTTCCTGTTACAAACTCCGGAGGTTTTTATGATCCTACATATGTTAACAATACTGGTCCCGGTGATGGATATATTGCACGATTTAGCAATGATGGAGCCTTGCAATGGTGTACGTATTTGGGCGGAGATGATAACGAATACTTCCCGGGTCTAAACAGCACCTGGCAACAAACTGCAGTTGATGCTTGCGGGAATTTCTATTGTGCATTAAGTACATATTCAACTGACATACCTACAATGAATTCTTGTGATAATGCTACAGGAGGCTATGATGATAATAGCATTAATGGAGCTGAGGATCAATACTTTGCTGTTTTTGATCAAACTGATAATATGGTGTGGGGAACATATTTTGGAGGTGATGGAGTGGATCCAAAAGGAGCAGTGTGCATTGACAGTGAGGGTAATTTAATTCTTGCTGGAATGTTTACTATGACCACACCTGCAACATACCCATTAACTGATCCAGGTGGTGGAGCATACTTTGATAATACAGCCAATGGAAGTTATGATCTGTCAATTGCCAAATTCACTGCAGCAAGTTGTCTTTGTCAAATACTCCCCGTAGAAATGGTTTCATTTACAGCTTATCCACAAACAGATTATAACCTTGTTCGTTGGGTTACTGCAAGTGAAACAAACTCAGATTACTTCATTCTGGAGAGGAGTATTATTACAGAAAATGGAACAACCGACTGGGAAACAGTTCAAATAATAAACGGTGCAGGAAACTCCAACGAAACAAATACATATACATTTAAAGATTATAATGTTAACGATTTTGCAAAAGGCTATTATAGATTAAAGCAAATCGATTATGACGGAAAATATGCCTACTATGGCCCGGTAAGTATTGATAGGTCAAATACCGACAATGAAATAGAGGTTAATATCTATCCAAACCCTGCAAGCAACAATGTTAATATTGAGTTTCTAAACCCATCAGAAGACCCAAACAATATTTTCATTTATAATGTAGCAGGCCAAATGGTATATGAAAAACAAGTCATAAACTCAGAGTCCGTCATAAACGAAACAATCAATACTGAAAACTGGGAACGAGGTTGCTACTATATTATGATACGCAATAGCACAAATTTGCTAGAAACAAAAAAACTAATCTTACAATAAAACGAACTTTTACAAATTTCATTCACAATACAAAAAAGACTGTTTTACGACAGTCTTTTTTGTTGACAAGCAAGAGGCCATTTTAGTTACAAGATATAAAACCCATGACTTTTTCAAAAATATATCCTTATTAATCCATATAGAAAATGTGTTTAACAAAAACCACATAAAACATGAAGAAGCGGCATGCAGAAAAACTTTCAGAAGATAGAAGTACGAGATTCATTGAGCATCTTTTTATACTTATAGGGGAAATACACAGTATTTGAACAGGGTGTTTCCCCTATTATATTACTGTTGATAATACATACTTTTACCAAACTTCCAAAAATAATTTTCTATGAGACATAAAGCATTTTTCACACTGATCATATTAATGGCATGTGTAATCTACCCAAACACAAGCTTTTCACAAACAGTTACTGCCAGCGGAGCTGCGTTTTCTGAAGTTTCTGCCGGGGGTGGAACAATAAGTGGTTGGGGTACAACAGCTAATACCGCAACGCAAAATGACATTTACAACACCTTGTTATTAGTTGCCAAAAGTAAAACCACGTTTTATTTTAAAGCACAAAACTTCAATTTCAGCTCAATACCAGCAGGAAGTACTATTGACGGCATTGTCGTTGAAATTGATAAGTTCTACAACGGTCCTGCAGCTGTAACTGACAACAGTGTGCGTATTATCAAACCTGATGGTTCTCTCGGCGCTACAGAAAAAAGCACAGGAGCTTCTTGGGGAAATGCTGACACAGATACTTACGACAGCTATGGTGGTGCAGCAGACCTATGGGGAGAAACATGGACTGTAGCTGACATTCAGGACCCTGATTTTGGGTTTGCCATTAGTGCTAACACTGGAGGAACAAACGGTAACTACAATATGTATATCGACCATATTAAAATAACTGTTTACTTTACTCCACCCTTTGATATAACTTCTACTGTTAGTGCAGGTGCTGGGGCTGAACCCACTACAATTTCATCAACAGTTGATACAGATGCAGAGCGTATTCAAGTATTTGATTTTACTTTAACAGATGTAGGAGCACCCGGAGATAACCTGGCAACTATTATTGATCAGATTCAAATTACACAAGGAACAGGTAATGATGTGGCCAACTGGACAGATGC
>PKSX01000240.1 GCA_002869435.1 Marinilabiliales bacterium
ATATGATATATATCGCCTTTTCAATCAAATCTATCGCTGGTGATGATTTATTAACACTTAAAACACAGTTCTCAGCGATTATATATTGTATTTTTGACTCAGTAATAATTAAATCATTAAAACATGAAACACATCAAACTCTTGTTATTAAGTGCAATTTTTGTTTTTCTTGCAAACGGATTACATGCACAGTGGAATGTGAATTACGGAACCGGAGCTCTTGGAAAACTCACCACAGGTGACCAAAACACCTGTATAGGTGATAGTGCAGGATACAATGTCACTTCAGGTTCAATGAATACTTTCATTGGCTTTCATGCCGGATATTTATTAGATGATATTGACAATACTTCTTCAGATAATACAGCAATCGGAGCTTTTGCTATGGGGTATTCTGAAGGTGTTCTGAATTCATATCCTCTTCAGGTTTCTCCAACTCTGATGGGGGTCGATAATGTAATGGTCGGTAAGTTTGCCGGTTATCACAATTCTGCATCAGACAATACTTTTATCGGCTGTGAAGCCGGTCAGAGTAATACTACCGGTGTTGACAACACTTTTGTTGGAGAAGAAGCCGGACAGGCAAATATCGGAGGTCGTGACAATACCTTTATAGGAGAAGATGCCGGTTATAATAATACTGAAGGAGATGAAAACACTTTTATTGGAGCAAATGCAGGTCGAACAAATACAACAGGAAGACAAAACACGGCAGTTGGAAACGAAGCCGGTTATGACTTTTCCACAGGATACTGGAATACTTGTATTGGAGACAGTGCAGGAACAGATATGGGAACCGGTAGTTTTAATACTATGATTGGCCAGGCTTCTGGTGCAGCTACGGAATATGCCAGTTATAATACCATGGTAGGAACAAAGGCCGGATGGGATAATAACCGTACAAATGCTACTACCGGTGAAGGTTGGTACAATACATATATGGGTGCCTGGACTGGATTTACAAACAGAGAGGGTAATTATAATGTGGGTATTGGTGCTTTTGGAGATTTTAATTCTACTGGAACCACAGGCACAAATGATAATGTTGGTAATGTGTTTATTGGATATGAAACTTTAGTGGATGAAATGGAATCTATTGCTATAGGTTATTACGCAAGAGTGTATGGAAGGGGAACCATTGTATTGGGTTCTTCAATTGATTATCGGAGTAATGCTAGTGATTACGCTATAGGTTTAGGATATTACGGATACTCAAGAAACTCAAATAATGCAGTTGCATTTGGTCGCCAACACTATTTAAATAATGCGGATAATGGAATTGCTATTGGTGGATACGACAGTCTTTTAGCAGATTATAGTATGGCCATTGGTTATGACGCGTATAACTCAGGTATGTATTCATTGGCAATGGGGTACGAATCCAAAGTGGAAAGTGATTCGTCTATGGCGTTTGGATATGGTTCATATATTGGAGCAGGATTGATTAACTCTGTTGCCATCGGTGTGAACTCAACGGTTACAACAGATAATTCAATTGTTTTTGGAAGCACAGCTGCACCTATTCGCCTTGGTATTGGTACAACTGCACCTAATCAGTTTTCAGCCATTGATCTTTCAGAAACCAATAAAGGGTTTCTTGTAAATCGTATGAACAATGCTGAACGCACTGCTTTCGGTGCATCTCTCACTGCAGCTGAAGAAGGTATGATGGTTTTTGATACCGATACAAACTACATTTACACATGGGACGGTACACAGTGGATCTCAAACGACCAGCAGGCAATAAGTCTCAATGCAAATACACTGAGTATTACCAATAATACGAGCACAGTTGATCTTTCAGGTTATCTAGATAATACTGATGCACAGGCTATTTCAGTTGCATCAGATATTCTTAGTATTACAGGAAATACATCAACTGTTGATCTTACTCCTTACCTGGATAACACCGACAATCAGGAACTGGCAATTGCACTGGATATTTTGAGTATTTCGGGTGGAACAAACACTATTGATCTTACTCCATATCTTGACAATACTGATAATCAGGAACTTTCTATTGCTTCAGATATTTTAAGTATTTCAGGAGGAACAAATACTATTGACTTAACTCCGTATCTTGACAATACCGATGCACAAAATCTTTCACTTGCAGGTAATTCATTAAGCATTGATAACGGAAACACTGTAGATCTGAGTGGCTTTATGGATAATACCGATAATCAGGAATTATCGATTGCAACCAATATTCTAAGTATAACTGGCGGTACCAATACTATTGATCTTACTCCTTATCTTGATAATACCGATGCACAGAATTTGACCCTTGCAGGTAACTCATTAAGTATTGACAACGGAAACTCTGTCGATTTAACTTCTTTCATGGATAATACTGATAATCAGGAAATTTCTTTGACATCAAATGTTTTAAGTATTACAGGTGGCACAAACACAGTAGATTTTACTCCGTTTTTGGACAATACAGATGAGCAAAATCTGACACTTACCGGAAATGACCTGAGTATTGATAATGGAAATACTGTTGACCTTTCACCAATTCTTCAGCCGCTTCAGGATCAGATCAACGAACTCATTCTGCGTATTGATACCCTTGAAATGGAACTGGATGCTTGTTGCGGAACCACCTCAATCGGAGAAGGTGATAATGGTGATGTGGCAATACTCTTCCAGAATACTCCTAACCCTTACACTGAGAATACCGTGATTAAGTATTATATTCCTTACACTGCATCAACAGCGTATATTCTGCTTACCGATATGAGTGGCAATTTAATCAGCCGTTTCGATCTTACCAATCGTGGCGAAGGTCAGATTCTGATTGGAACCGGTGCACTTGGATCAGCCGGAGTATATCTGTATACTCTTTATGTGGATCATCAGAAAATTGATACCAAACAACTTGTGTTTCAACAATAATTAATACATAATTGTTTTCAGCCGGAATTCCGAAAAAACGGAGTTCCGGTTTTTTATTGATTTTATTAGCTTTGCAATAATATATTCATTATGAAAAAAATACTATTTCTGTTTCTAGTTATTCTGTCTCATTCATTGCTGGCACAGGAGTCTGATCCGTTTCTTGAAGCGCGTAAATTAATGTATGATGGTGATGTTTTGTTCGGCAGAGATGAATATGTAGATGCTTTGTCAAAATATGATCATGCTTATGAGCTTGTAAAAGAATCTGATTCAGCGCACCTTAAGGCCGAATTATTACTCGATATTGGTTTGGTTTACGATTATGTAGGCGATTTTGAGCATTCGCTCGAGTTTTATCAGAAATCGTATAGAATCATGGATTCGCTCAATGATCAGATTTATGTTGCAGCGATTTTAAATAATATTGGTACTGTGTTTTTTATGTGGGGAGAGTACGATCAGGCACTCGAATACTATATCGAATCGCTTGAGGTTGAAAAGCAATATGGAACCCAAAATGGAGTGGCTGATTCTTATCAGAATATTGCAACAGCTTATAGAAATCTTGGCCAGATCGACTCGGCAATGCACTATTTCGATCAGTCCCTGGCTTTATATCTTGAGGTGGAAGACAGTGTGAATATCGGTACCTGCTACGATAATATGGCCAATCTTTTCATTGAAGAGAAAGACTATGATAAAGCACTTTTCTATATAGAAAATGCATATCTGATTCAATCCAATAATGCAGATAAGCATGGTCAAGTGTATTCATTGAATAATTTTGGAGTGGTTTATCTTGAAACAGGTGATTACACGCTTGCAAAGAAGTATTTGCTCGATGCAGTTGAACTTGCACTTGAAGTAAGAATGAATTCTCAGCTTCTTTTTTCCTACGAGAAACTGGCAGAACTCAGTAGCAAAACAGGGGATTATAAGTCTGCATTTGAGTATTTAAGTAATGCGGTATTGTATCGTGATTCTGTTTTTAGTGCTGATGCACGTCGTCAAATGGCCGAAATGCAGACCCGGTTTGAAGTGGATAAGATGAATGATCAGATTAAAATTCATCAGCTCACAATACAGCAGCAGAATGAGGCGCTGAAGAGGGAAACCCTGATTAAAACCCTTGTTATTGTTGGTCTAGTCATTAGTATATTATTTATCGGGTTTATGGGTTGGCTGTATTTTCAGAAACGAAGGGCATATCAGGTTCTTTTATTGCAAAATATTCAGCTCGCACGTCTTGAACAAAAAGAAAAACCATTGCCACAGGAAAAACAAAGCATTGAGATTCCTGAAACCAAATACCAGAAATCTTCACTTACCGATGAGCAAAAGAAAGCCATATACGACAAGTTACTCGAACTGATGGAATTTGGCAGGGTATTTCTCAATCACGACCTGAGTATTGAAGATCTGGCCGACAAACTCGATACCAACAGACGCTATTTATCGCAGGTTGTAAATGAGATGCACGGATCAAACTTCAGTACTTTCATTAATGAATATCGCGTAAAAGAAGCACGCCGTTTACTGCTTGATCCTGAAAAACGACATTTCTCGCTGGAAGGAATTGCACATGCTGCAGGCTTCAATTCCAGAATTTCTTTCAATAATGCGTTTAAAAAGATTACAGGACTTACACCGGCATATTTTCAGAAATCACAAAAAAACATATGACCTTCTTTGGAAAATGAAATAAATTTACTTCATGAATAGTATCAGGGAAAATCTTGAAAGAATATGGGCAACGCTGCCACCTCATGTTAAGCTGATTGCTGTGAGTAAAACAAAACCGGCTGAAATGCTATTGGAAGCCTATGAGGCAGGACAAAAGTATTTTGGTGAGAACTATGTGCAGGATCTAATGTCGAAACAACCCGGCCTTCCTTCCGATATGGAGTTTCATTTTATCGGGCATTTACAAACCAATAAGGTGAAATACATTGCACCTTTTATTTCATGCATTCAAAGTGTAGATAGCTTGAAAGTTTTGAAAGAAATAAATAAGCAGGCATCAAAAAATCATCGAATAATCGACTGCATGCTGGAGTTTTCCATTGCTGAAAACGATTCCAAATTCGGGCTCGATATTGATGAGGCTCGTGAATTACTTACAAGTGATGCCTGTAAGGCAATGCAGAGTGTTCGAATAATTGGTGTTATGGGTATGGGCAGCTTCTCAGATGACATGGCTCGTACACGTCGTGAATACAAAAAACTGAAACAAATTTTCGATGAATTAAAAACTGAGTTTTTTGCCGGCAATGAGGCTTTTAAAGAAATATCCATGGGCATGTCGTCTGATTACCAGCTAGCCATAGAGGAGGGGAGTACTATGGTTCGAGTGGGCACAGATATCTTCGGTGCACGCAATTATCAGGAATAGTTTTTGTTTAATCGAGATAAACTCTACATATGAAAAAGATCATCTTTGCTTTTTTACTCCTGTCTATGACTATTCTACATGCGCAAACGATTTTTCATTACAATATGCCATGCGGGGAAGAACGATATTTCAAAAACGACTCTGAATTACTGGTGGTGCGCACAATTGATTCTGTAATGGTTGTAATGCAATATGATCAGGATGGGAAGTTCATTGCCAGTTTTGCCGGTGAATATAGTGGTCCCAATGAGTTTTTTCTGACCCGTGATGATGAAAATGCAAAAGCCGAAGTTTTTTTCCCGGGACCTGACGGCTTGAATTTTACTACAATGGATAATAAAGGCAGTAATAAAAGAATTTACTTTTTCAACAGAGTTCCGGCTTCTGAAGTAATACCTTTCAATTACCTGTGTTATACTG
>PKSX01000003.1 GCA_002869435.1 Marinilabiliales bacterium
CCGCTTATTATAGCTATTTCCCTCATCACAATCCGAGTTTTTGCTGAATACTGTAAAAAGTTCTGTGCAGATCACTACTTTCCAACACCGGAATCTTCCCTTCGCTGTACCAGGTGGCTATGCGCCGGTCGAAAGGAATTTTTGCAAGCAAATCAATACCCTCCTCCCGTAAATATTCTGAGACCGGATCTTCCCCGTCACCGGCTCTGTTTATAACTACTCCAAAAGGTTTTTTCATTCCCTTCACAACATCAACTGCAAGTTTCAAATCATTCAACCCAAACCAGGTCGGCTCGGTAACCAGTATGACATAATCGGCATAAGAAGTGGTGGTTACAAACGGACAAGATGTTCCCGGCGGCGCATCGAGGATTTCCACCCCCTGATTTTCGAGTTGCTTTACTGCAGATTTTATGACCCGGACGCCACTATATACTCCAATATTGGTCAATCCTTCCACGATAATATTACCATTGTCACTTTGAAGAACTTTTACTTTTCCAAGCTCTTTCTTAGTTTCAGAAATAGCATCGAATTTACATGAATACAGACATGCTCCACAATCGTGGCACAAATCTGATGAAACATTGATGTACTTCAAATCACCAATAAACATAATGGCATTAAAAGCACAATATTCGTGGCATTTTCCGCAAAAAGTACAAGCTTCAGTATCAATTACCGGCAAATTCTGATAAACAGACTCTGCATTTTTCTCTATTCCCTTCAGAAATAAATCAGCATTGGGTTCTTCCACGTCGCAATCGGCAAAAGACACTTTCATTCCCTGCTCTTCAAAAAAACTAAACAGATTTACAGAAAGAAAAGTCTTTCCTGTTCCACCTTTACCGCTTCCAACGACAATTCTCATATTAACCTACAGGATTATAGACAATAAAACTATTTTTAGGTGCATCAATATGATCTGCAATCACAACACATTTTACCATGAGTAGGAAGAACAAACGCGGATCTTTTTCATATATCAGTCCTTCAAAATTACCCTGTCCTTTTGATATAATAAGGTCGGCCTCATCATAAACTTTTCTGAATTCACGGCTGCATTTATGCAGAATTGTTGACGGTGCATCAAAACCGTTTTCAATGATTTCAGCAACATCGTCCATACCGGTTACCCGTGCATCTTCGTATGTCACATCATTCAATACAGGACCGCTTTTCACTGCAAAAATCACTTTCTTCCCAAATTGCTCGATAAACAAACGGTCGAAAACAATTTCTCCGGCATTATCACCGAGATACAGAATTTTCTGAGCATTATTCAATGCGTTTCTGAGCATTTCTGAATGATCAATAGCAAAGTCGGCTTTCAGCACCGTTTCTATGGTTGCGTTTACATCAAAATTAATATTGGCGCCGTAATCCATAATGTTTCCTGCTATAGCAAGCCTCAGAGCCAATATATACGGATCATCTGATGCCTTTACTTTCGGAGCCCACTCATCATAAAGAGCCAAAGCCTGTTCATTGCTTTCTCTTTTCTCATCAGTGTAAAGGTCATGAACACCAATAAATTCCTTAAGCCTTTGTGTCAGGTTTCTCTGAATTTCGGGCGTACTCATGGTGTCCATGTTTTCCATTTGCTTTTCAAAATACTCGGCAAACATAATTTCCTGTCCCGGGTTTAATGGATATTTATGCATTAAACGGGTAAAGGATTTTTCAAAACATTGTAAGCACCGATGATCCATAATATAATATGCTTTTTCAACTAAGTTTCCACTCCCTTCGTTTTTCCTTCAACAGGCTCAGGATGACACTAAAGGTAATAGTTGATTTACTTTAGTTGTGGTGATGATGCCCGTGATCATGATCTCCGCCATGTCCATGGCCGTCAGGATGATCACAACTGTTGTCGCCCTCTTGCAATTGACCACCGATATAGTCTTTCACAAGTTGTTCAGGATCCATTTCTGCGGCACCGAGTATCACTTTCACATTATTCTGTGTGAAAATTTGCTGGGCCATGGTTCCCATACCTCCGGCAATAATTTCGGTGGCACCCTGCTGGGCAATCCATACAGGAATAACACCCGGAGCGTGGGGTGGCCCCTGAATATTTTCTCTTTTGGTAATTACGCCGTTTTCTTCGGTGAAAAATGCAAAGTATTCGCAATGCCCGAAATGGGCGCTTAATTTATTGTTCACAACTGGAACTGCAATCTTTCTCATATTCGATTTTTAATTGTTCTTATCCTCTTTAGGCGGAAGACCAGCCTGCTTTCTCTTGCCCTGACCTTCTCCGCCACCCTCTTTTCTCTTTTTACCCAGGCCTTTGCCCAGTTTTTTCAATTGCTCTTCTTTGGGAGTTCTTTTGCATCCTCCCAGGCCTCGACCTTTTTTGCCGTCTCCATCCGGACCTGTTCCATCAAGCTTTGGCATAATTATTTTTTCAATTGGTTAATCAAATCTTCAATAGTGCGATCTCCCTGCATCATAATCATTTGAATTTGCAACTGTTCCAAAACAGGCTTCACTTTTCCTCCAAATTCTGCAGCTACTATTTTCTGTACACCTTCGTTTACAAGAAATTGTACTGCAACGGGACCGGCGCCTTCCTGGGCTTCAAATCCCGGGTTTTTGTGAAAGGAATACCCCTTGCTTTCATCATCATAAATACAAAAATACGGACAACGTCCGAAACGCTTGTCCATCAACGACTCTTTTGAGTCTCCGCTTGCTGATATTGCTGTTTTCATAATCTTATTTTTTCTTCATTCTGGATTTACATTTTGGGCATTTTTCTTCTCTACAGGGGTGACCGGGAGTGTGCTTTTTATGGTATCCACATGACACACAAATGCAATATGATTCTGCCGAAGATGAGTATTCTTCAATATAATCGGAAGAACACAGGGCACAATCCTTCTGCTTTTTGCGACCCGGTGAATTAAATACAGACCCGCAATCATGACATTTCCACCATTTTTCCTCGAATTTGAAATCTCCGCCTTGAATGAGTATGGCCCTTCCTTCAACGAAAGCCTTTGCCACCTTACGGCGTGCAGATTCGTAAATCCTCGCAAAAGTAGCACGAGACACATGCATAAGTTCGCACGCCTCAGCATGATTAAGTAAGTCATAATCGCAAAGTCGAATGCTTTCGTACTCTTCCAGATTGAGTTCAATGGCTTCTTTGCCAGCTGAATCCGTTCCCGAAGGCAGAAATGCATCAAATGCCGGAGGGCTCAGCACTTTTCTATTTCTCTTGGGTCTTGGCATAATTAAGTATGCAAAGATAGTGAGAATATTCTCATAAAGCAATATTAATTATAACTCATCCCAATTAAATTATACAAACAGGACAAATACCTAGTGTTCGTCCTGAATATTATCATGTTTATCACTTAACTCGTAAATATATTGTATTTTTGAGAAATTCAAATTTGGTTTCCATGAAAAAACTATTTTTTTTATTAATTCTCATCATTTTTGCAAGCTTTAGTTTCGCACAAATTATTTCATTCCCATACAGCAATGATTTTGAAGGGGAAATTCAGGGGGCTACTGGTTGTGGTACAGCATACACCATGCAATCTCCCAACTGGACAAATATCTCTACTGATAACTTAGACTGGATTGCTGATGTAGGAGGAACTTCTTCCAGTACTACAGGTCCGTCAATGGACTTAAACCCGGGTACTTCATCCGGAATATATTTGTACATAGAAAGTTCCTGTAGTGGAACAGGGTACCCAAGCAAAACAGCAATACTGGAGTCTGATTTTATAGATCTATCGGGTGCAAATAATATGCAATTTACATTTGGCTATCACATGTATGGAAGCACTCAAGGTTCTCTTGATGTTGAAATTAGTAATGACGGGGGTACTATCTGGACATCTCTTTGGTCTGTTTCCGGTCAAAACATTGACCAGTGGTTCAGAGACACTCTTTCACTTGGTGTCTATAGCGGGGACACTGTAAAACTAAGGTTTAGGGGTGTAACAGGAACCAACTTTTACTCAGACATGGCTATTGATGATATTGGTTTATATGATTTGCTTCAAAATGACGCAGGAATATCTGCCTTTTTCAAGCCTGTAGTTCCATCATGTAATATATCTGACAGTGTTTTTGTAACACTTAATAACTATGGAACAGACACTATGGTATCGGCAATAATAGACTGGGAAGTAAACGGAATTAGTCAGGCAACCCATAATTGGGCAGGAGTGATTGCTAACAATATGAATGAGCAGGTTTTTATTGGCACATATGCCGGACTCGGCACAAATGACACTATAAAGGCCTGGACATCAATGCCAAATGGTGTTGTGGAAGCGGGATCAGGAAGCGGGAACGATACCACCACTATTATCATTAAACCCGGCCTATCTGGAAATTATACTATTGGCTCAATGGGCAACTATTTATCATTCAACGATGCCATATCAGACCTTAACATGTATGGTGTCTGTGGGCCGGTTGTGTTCTATGCTACTGACACATTATTCAATGAACAAATTACTTTGTCTGAAGTAATGAATATGGATGTAAATAACACTGTTACTTTCCGCTCATCTAATGGTGCAGCAATGACAAAACTCACTTATTCAGCAACAGGCTCAAGCGATAACTGGGTGGTGAATTTTGATGGTGGAGATTTCTTTACATTTAAAGATCTTACAATAGAATCATCGGGCATTACATTTGGGCATGTTTTGGAATACAAAAACAACGCCACCAATAACACCATCGATAGTTGTATTATTCAGGGAGTTAATAATGTTTCTACAACATCAACAAATATGGCTTTGGTATATTCCGCTTCAGATATTGATTCCAACAATGTTTTCACCAACAGCACATTCAATTATGGAAGTTATGCTTTCTATTTCTATGGCATTGGGACTGCAAATCTTGAATCTGGCACCAAAATTACAAACAACGAGTTTAATAATTATTATTACTATGGGATAAGGCTTTATTATCATGAAGATGCCATTATTAGCCATAATGCTTTACAGGCAGGAACAATGTATACTGGTTCCATATATAACATTGCTCTCTATTATTGCGATGGAATGCTTGATGTAAACAGCAACATTGTTAGTTCATCTAACTATGGGTATGGTCTATACTTTAGCAATTGTGATGCAACACCAACTAATAACGGCTATATTTATAATAACAGCGTATCGGTTGGCGACACAAATTCTACAAGCACTTCTTATGGCATATACACAAGCGGATGCAATAATCAAACATATCACTCCAACAGCGTGAATATTGAAAGCGATGGTACCAGTTCAAGGGCAGCTTATTTTACCGGCGGATCAAACAAAGACATCTACAACAACAACTTTCACAATGACGGTCCGGGATATGCAATTTACCTTGTAAATGGTGTAAGCAACTCAGATTATAATAACCTAAGTGCTCCCAATGGTACGGTCGGATATTTTGGTTCAGACATTAACACTCTTACAGACTGGCAAATTTCAACTGGTTTTGATTATAATTCCTTGTCAACAAACCCGCTGTTTACTGCTTTTGACACACTAAGAACCTGTAATGATACACTGGATGAAGCCGGAATAGCAAACATGATGGTAACAACAGATATTTCAGGTATTGCGAGAGGTAATACTCCGGATATTGGAGCATACGAATTCGATGGGTTAAACATGGATCTTGGCATGGACACGTCTTTGTGTAATAGTCAGACTTTATATCTTGGTGACCCCAATTCCCCGTCTACATGGACCTGGAGCACAGGAGGAAGTTCAAATGTTGAGCCTGTAACAGGATTGAACGAAGGAGTTGTTATTGCTACCAGAACCAGTGCATGCGGTGTCGCCGTAGATACAATTATGATTTTTGCTATTCCAGATCCAATTGCTGCGTTTACTTCCTCAACATCATATTTGACTGGAATATTTACAAATGCTTCAACAGATGCCGATATGTATCATTGGGATTTTGGTGACGGAGACACCTCTAATCTGGTAGATCCTGTACATGTATATCCTTCAACAGGTTTATATTATGTAACACTATCTGCATATAGTCAATGTGGAGTTGACATAGTCTCAGATTCCATTTTGCTGGAAATCGCCTCAATTGAAGAAAACGATAGCATGTTCTCAATGTATCCAAATCCGGCTAACGATGTTTTAATCATTGAAACCTCAGAGAATATGAATAATGCTGTTTTTACTCTAATGGATGCAAGCGGAAAAGAAATGCAACAACGTTTTATGAATGGCGTAAAGTTAGAACTTGATCTTTCTGCGATTGAAGCCGGAGTATATTTCATCAGAATTATTGATGGTGAAAACATAAGTACAAAAAAGCTAATTAAGAACTAGTTTTATATCTCTCTCAGAAAACCCGTGTCTGATAACACGGGTTTTTTTATTTTTGTTCTGTAAATCCGAAAAATCTGTCCATGTATAAAGACATAAAATTCGATTGTATTCATTTTGAAGGCCATATTCCTTGCAAGCCCAACAAAGAGCGTAATAAAGAATGTGTAAGCTGCGACGAATATGTGAAGCCCGAAAAAAGAATTCTGATTATTAAACTGGCTGCCATTGGCGATGTGATCCGTACTACACCCCTTTTGGCGCGATATCGCAAAATATATCCAACTGCGCATTTTACATGGATTACCAATTTTCCTGATGTTCTCCCCAAGAAGGAAATCAACAAGATTTACAAGTTTGATTTCAAATCGGTTTATACCATAAAAAACCAGACCTACGACATTGCACTCAACCTTGACAAAGACCCCGAAGCCTGCATTTTACTCAGCGAAGTAAATGCCACAGAGAAATACGGATTTACATGGACAAATGGACAAATGGCTGCAGCTACTGAAGCAGCGCAACATAAAATCGTTACCGGATTATACGACAGTGTATCCATTAAAAACACCAAACATTATCTGGAAGAGATTTTTGAAATTTGCCACCTCGATTTTCAGGATGAACCCTATAGCATGAACCTGAATGAAAATCTGGCAAAAAAATGGAATTCACTAAAAGAAAAGGCCAATGGAATGAAGATTGTTGGGCTGAATACCGGCTGCGGAAAACGCTGGCTCACCCGTCTCTGGCCTCAGGAATACTGGATTAAGTTTATTCAGAAGCTAC
Organism: Marinilabiliales bacterium; assembly: GCA_002869435.1. Taxonomy (GTDB): domain Bacteria; phylum Bacteroidota; class Bacteroidia; order Bacteroidales; family DTU049; genus BM518. The sequence continues at coordinate 7,122 of PKSX01000003.1, forward strand.
AGGAAAAAGACTATTACCCGATCATTCTGGGTGGCCCTGATGAAGATTTTCAGAACAAAATTTACGCTGATAAAACAGGAGCCTATTATCCGGGAACATACAGTCTGGAAGAATTCATTGCACTGACTTCAAATCTTGACATTGTGGTAACACAGGTTTCCATGATGATGCACATTGCTGTTGCGCTGAAAAAGCCCATGGTACTCTTCAACAATATTTTCAACAAACACGAGTTTTACCTGTACAACCGGGGCGTTATTCTGGAGCCAGAAAGCGGCTGCGACTGTTATTTTGGAAACTCCTGCAAGCGTGATCGTTCTTGCATGTACGACCTGCATGTAAATTCGGCACTGAAAGAAGTCGACTCCCTGGCTGCGAAACTATAGTTTGCCATGAAAATTGCCTACCTGTCTACTTTTTATCCGTTCCGTGGAGGAATTGCACAATTCAATGCACTGCTCACTGAAGCATTGCGTGCCGAAGGGCATGAAGTAAAAGCCTTCACCTTTAGCAGGCAATATCCAAAAATGCTTTTTCCCGGAAAAACACAAATGGTTAGCGAAAACGACGATGCCATAAAAATTGGCGCAGAACGCATTCTCGATACAGCAAACCCATTAAACTGGGGTAAAACAGCCAGAACCATCCGCAAATTTGAGCCAGATTTGCTGATAATGAAATACTGGATGAGTTATTTCGGACCATCGCTGGGGTCAGTAGCCAAAAGACTAAAGAAAGACTGCAAAATAATTACTGTTCTTGACAATGTAATTCCACATGAGAAAAAGTTTTACGATATGCCGGCCACCCGGTATTTTCTTAAACAGAATCACGCATTCATTAGCATGAGCAAATCGGTCGAGGCCGACCTTCTTTCTATTCTTCCGGATGTAAAATCTGTTTTTTCTCCTCATCCTGTATATAATCATTTCGGAATGCGAATCAGCAAAGAGGAAGCATGCAGGCAACTCAACATTCCTTCGAACAAGAAAACGGTTTTATTTTTTGGCTTTATTAGAAAATACAAAGGTCTTGATAATCTGATCAACTCATTCAGTATGCTTGATGACAGTTATCAGCTTTTGATTGCAGGAGAATCATACAGTGATTTCGATGAATATCAGCGCCTCATCGATGGCAACAGCAACGAAAATATTCATCCACACATTAGGTATATAGACGATAACGAGGTTCCGGCCTTTTTCTCTGCTGCAGAAGTGCTTGTTTTACCCTATAAATCAGCTACCCAAAGTGGAATCTCAGGTATTGCTCTCCATTTCAGGCTTCCACAAATAGTGAGCAATGTGGGCGGACTTGTTGAGTATGTCGAACACGAAAAAACAGGCTTAATTATCGAAAATCTCACGCCGGAAAATCTTGCTGAAGGTTTAAAACGTTATTTTGACAATAATTTAAAAGAGAAATTTGAGTCAAATATTGAAGAAATTAGTGATAAATATTCGTGGGAAACCCTTGCCAGAACTATTGTTGAGCTTAGTGAAAGCCTCGAAACTAAAACAAGATAAATATCACTTTTCCTAATTTTATTTCGCCAATTTAGCTACAAAAAACATATCTTTGTAGAAACACCATTATTATGAATACCATTATCGATTATTATCAGCGCAAAGCCCGCGTAGGCTCTTTCATTCATTTGATCAGTTCAACAGATGAAATTTCGGATTATTATTTTTCGGAAGAAGAGCGTAAGCATATTAAAAGCTGGTTCAGAAAAGAAAAACAAAACATCTACAGCATCAATCGTGCACCAGGGGTACAAATCATTGCCCTTGTTCCCGACAAGAAGCTAAATTTCACCATAATTGAAGATATTCGCAGGCTTGGCAGCGATTCAACAACAATTCTGAAAAAATATAAAATTGAGGATGTAAACATCGATTGTAGTCTTGACACCGAAGTTTTGCAGCCGTTTCTGGAGGGCTTAACTCTTGCAAACTATGATTTTCTCAAATACAAAAGCGATTCAAAAGATCTCACTTACCCGAAAAGGGTTTTACTCAGAAAAGACAAGGCTTACACTAAAATGGTTCGCGAAATTAAAAATGTAAATGATGCTGTTTTTCAAGCCAGAAATCTTGTAAATGAGCCATTATCTGGCTTAAACGCGCCGATTTTTGCCGATTTCGTTGAAAAAACCTTTAATAAGCTTCCGGTTAAAACTGAAATTCTGAACAAAAACAGAATTAAAGCATTGAAAATGGGTGGATTACTTGGTGTTAATCGAGGCAGCAAGGATGAACCGGTCTTCGTAATAATGGAATATAAGCCTGAAAAGGCCGTAAACACTAAACCATATGTTTTAGTAGGTAAAGGCGTAATGTATGACACCGGTGGCATGAATCTCAAACCGGGAGCATCAATGGCAGACATGAAATGTGATATGTCGGGAGGAGCGGCTGTGGTTGGAGCCATGATGGCTATAGCCAAAAACAAGCTTCCTGTTCATGTCGTTGGCCTGGTGCCTGCAACCGATAATCGTACAGGTGACGACGCTTACGTTCCCGGCGATGTATTGAAAATGTACAATGGAAAAACAGTTGAAGTACTTAATACAGATGCAGAAGGTCGTCTGATCTTGGCCGATGCTCTGGCATATGCAAAAAAATATGATCCCAAACTTATTATCGACATAGCAACACTCACCGGATCAGCTCATGCAGCCATAGGGCATTTTGCCATTGTGGGTATGACAGGGAAAGCCAAAACAGAATTCCAGCAGCTTCAGAAAGCCGGGGAAGATGTATTTGAGCGTATTGTTGAATTCCCGTTCTGGGATGAATATGGAGAGTTGCTTAAATCAGATATCGCTGATTTAGCCAATATTGGCGGTCGCTATGCCGGAGCTATTACCGCTGGAAAATTTCTCGAGAATTTTGCAGAAGCACCATATATTCATCTAGATATTGCAGGCCCGGCATATATGGCCAAGAAGTGGAATTACTGGCCCAAGGGCGGTACCGGTGTCGGTGTTCGATTATTTTACCAATTCATTAAATCACTTTCCAAAAAATAACAAAAATGAAAATTATTTCAATTTTTCTCATAAGCCTCCTGATGGTAGGCTCAGCGGATAAACCCGCTTATCGTCTTGTTGATAAATCCGGTACTGACATTGACTATTCGGCTCTTGTAACGAAAATGGCCGAGTATGATGTTGTTTTTATAGGAGAATACCACAACAATTCTATCAACCATTGGTTGGAATTGCAGTTTACCAAAGACCTTTACAAAGAAAAAGACGGGAAAATCATTCTGGGTGCAGAAATGTTCGAAACCGATGTGCAGCTAATCATGAACGAATATCTGGCCGGTAAAGTAAAAGACCGCAATTTTGAGGATGAAGCCAAACTCTGGCCGAATTATTCAACAGATTATAAACCGTTGCTGGAATTTGCCAAAGAAAACAGTTTGGAATTTATTGCCACCAATGTGCCCCGCCGCTATGCATCTATGGTAGCTACCGGTGGTACAGAAGCCCTTGATGCTCTCACCAATGAAGCCAAGGCGTTGATGGCTCCCCTTCCTTTTGCATATGATGCAGAACTGCCTTGCTACGCTAAAATGATGCAAATGAGCATGGGAATGGGTCACGGAAAACCCAATGAAAACCTACCGAAAGCTCAGGCACTGAAAGACGCAACCATGGCGTATTTCATCAATAAAAATGTGAAAGACGGTTATACATTTGTTCATTACAACGGCGCCTATCATTCCGATTACGGCGAAGGAGTCGTTTGGCACTTAAAAAAGTATAATCCTGATCTGAAAATCCTGGTGATTTCCGTTTCTGAGGTAAGCGACCTTAACAATCCTTCAATGGAAGATCTCGAGAAAGGCGACTATACCATTCTGACACCAGACGATATTACGAGAACGTATTAATCATTAATGAATTTGAGCAAAAGAAAGGAGATTCCACTTCTTCTTTTATTCAATTATGATTGTTTTTAATGCTTGTCCTTCAGAAGCAATAATCCGAATCAGATATTCACCGGAATTAAGTCCAGAAAGATCTATACACTTTTTCAAATCCGGTGATTGCTCTCTATATACTACTCGGCCTGAAAAATCTTCAATAATGATCTCTGAAACCTGAATGCTTGCAGGACAATCAATCATAAGAAAGCTAGATGCCGGGTTTGGATAAACAGAAACTTCAGCACCAAGATCAGTTTCTCCAATAGAAGAAGAGCCTGTGTAAATTATTTCCAGCATAGGATGTAATGAATCTGTTGCATTATCGCTCGATGCAAAAGCTGCTACAATATAATAATTTACTTCATCAACACATTTAATAAGCATTCCGTAATTATTCAACGGGTTGGTATATTGATCTACAATTAAATCGGTAACATTGATTACTTTTTTCGTGGTTGGGCTGCTAATGGCAGGCACAGTAACCATATTTGCATTATCAAATGTAGGTGCATTATTCCATGTAACAGTAGAGGCATCCCAGTCTTCAGTAATTCTGTTTAAAGTGAAAGTATTATCACCTGTGAGCGGATTACCATTCCAATTATACGAATACGCCCATACCCATAAATGAAGATTGGCTTTTAAGATAGTGGAACCGGCAGGCAGCGCTGATAGTGGAAAGCATATCAATGACCGGAGAACAGTAGGATTACCTCCAGAAGTCCAGGTGGCACAAGAGAACTCCTCATAAGTTCCAAAATTAGTGCTGGGATACTGATGATAAATCATAGCATCCTTTCCCGATTCTATATCAGGCTTTATATAAAGTGTATCATACTGGGCAATGCAATTGACCTGAAGAGCAAAAAATAAGAGAATAATAATAGTTTTCATATCGAATGGTGTTTGAATTATTTTTACAAATTTATGATGTTTTTTGTTTTTGTTTTAAAAAGACATCAATTATTAAATTTCCTTAGATTTGTAACCTGCAAACAAAAGAAATGTCATCACTCTTCCGCCGCAAATCAGTAAGCGATATTGTCGCACACCACGAGAAGCATGGAAAGCCCATGAAGCGTTCTCTTGGCGTGGTTGACCTTACAGCTCTGGGCATAGCAGCTATTATTGGCGCCGGAATTTTCAGTACGGTTGGCACTGCTGCAATGCATGGTGGTCCGGCCGTTTCACTACTTTTCATTCTTACTGCTGTTGCTTGCGGATTCTCTGCAATGGCTTATGCTCAGTTCGCCTCATCCATTCCAATTAGCGGCTCGGCATATACTTATTCATACGCCAGTTTTGGAGAACTCATTGCCTGGATTATTGGGTGGGACCTCATTATGGAATACGCAGTAGGAAATATCGCTGTAGCTATTTCGTGGTCTGATTATTTTACCGGCTTCTTGTCCGGATTTAGCTTGCACATTCCTGCATTTATGACCGTAGATTATCTGTCTGCATCAAGAGGGTTTCAAGAAGTTACAACATTGCTTGCCAATGGAACCGCATGGGCAGATATCAGTCCTTCTCTGCAGGAAGCTTATAATGCATGGAAATCTGCCCCACAAATTGGGGGGCTACGGCTCATTGCCGATATTCCTGCTTTCGGTGTAGTAGCTATAATTTCATCACTGGTTTATCGTGGAATCAAAGAGTCGAAAACCGCAAGCAATATTATGGTTTTGCTGAAACTGGTGATCCTTATGTTGGTTATTGCGGTTGGAGCATTTTATGTAAATCCCGAAAACTGGTCTCCGTTTGCTCCTAACGGGCTAGGAGGAATGATGAAAGGAGTGGCAGGCGTATTCTTTGCCTATATTGGCTTCGATGCCATCAGCACTACAGCAGAGGAGTGTAAAAACCCGAAGCGGGATCTGCCCCGCGCCATGATTTACGCACTAATAATTACTACGGTAATTTATGTGCTTGTAACGCTAATCCTCACCGGAATGGTCGACTACAGGCTTCTCGGAGTCGGTGATCCCCTGGCCTTCGTTTTTACCCAGGTTGATCTTCAACAATTTTCAGGAATAATTGCTGTTTCTGCTCTAATAGCCATGGCCGGCGTTTTACTTGTTTTCCAGGTCGGTCAACCCCGTATTTGGATGAGTATGAGCCGGGACGGCCTTCTTCCAAAACGATTCTCAAAGATACACAAGAAATATAAAACACCTTCCTTTAGCACCATTATTACCGGCTTAATGGTTGCTATTCCGGCGCTTTTCACCAACCTGACAGAAATGACAGATTTAACGAGCATAGGAACCTTGTTCGCCTTTGTGCTTGTTAGTGGCGGTATAATGCTGCTAGATAAATCTGATCCCGAAATCAGAAAAGGATTCAGAATACCTTACCTCAATTCCAGATATTTTGTACCCATAGTAGCGCCAATTGCAGTGTTTCTGATCTGGTATTTCAGCGATGGCATTGACCTGAACTACATGATTGAACACAGAGTTGTAGTTCTTATATATTGGGTAGTTGCCTCTGCTCTTATGGTTATTTCCATTTTCAAACAATGGAGTTTTATTCCACTCATGGGAGTTCTCATCAACCTGTATCTGATGTCAGAGCTTGGGGTCAGCAATTGGCTGCGCTTCATCATCTGGCTTGCCATTGGCCTGGTAATATATTTTACATGGGGTCGTCGACACAGTAAATTACGCCGTCAGGAAAATGGATCTTAACATCATCATCGTACTCATTTGTTCAGGGTTGCTGGTTGGCTTTATCAATACCCTAGCCGGCGGTGGCACTATAATTTCACTCACCACTCTTATGTGGCTGGGACTTCCAATTAGTATTGCAAACGGCACCAATCGTGTTGCCGTTTTTTTCCAAACTCTTACGGCAGTTGGCAGTTTTCAGCAAAGTCATTTAATCGATTGGAAAAAAAGCATAAAAATCGGGATTCCAACAATTCTTGGATCTGTTGCCGGCTCCTTAATTGCAGTAAAGCTGGACGAAAAGATTATTGAACAGTCTTTTGCCATTATAATGATTATGATGCTCGGTTTTATCGTCTTCAAACCATCGGCCTGGCTCAAAGGCAATGAATCAATATTAAAAAAGCCCATTCGTACATGGATGTATCCGACATTTTTTATGATTGGGATTTATGGTGGTTTTATCCATGTTGGAATTGGGTATTATTTGCTTGCCGCTATAGTTCTGGGGCTTGGCTTTGACCTGGTAAAAGCCAATGCTATTAAAGTACTAATGGTTTTGCTATATGTTCCTTTCACCCTGGTAGTCTTCATATGGACCGATCAGGTGAATTGGAGTTATGGCCTTGTGCATGCTATTGGAAATGTTGCCGGAGCACTAATTGCATCGAGGTTGGCTATTAAAAAAGGTGCGGGTTTTGTAAGAATTATCCTTATTATTTTAATCCTTGCTGCAATTATAGATATCACGGGGCTGATCTCTTTGAAAGAGTGGTTTGTGAATTTTACAAAATAAAACAAAACTGATATAGATTTTATCTATTTTTACAAAAAATTTTAATGAACCCGAATAAGCGAAGAAGAGGGATATTTGAAACCATGCGACTGCGATATTTTTACCTGCAGAAAACCGGTTTCTACAGAGAAGTTGGAAAAAGCTTTCTCCGACTGGGTATTATTGTCATTGTAATAGCTGCAATTTACTGGTTTGCAGGAACCCGCTGGCTTGATATAGATGAAGTTTTTAACTACATGGTTCACAGTATACAAAGGGTTTATGTTTTTGGGTTATTCTTTTTAACTGAAACCTTTCTGAATATTATTCCTACAGATCTATACATTATCTGGAGCGAAGAATTTGAAAGTCCCTGGCGCTGTTTAACCATATTGGCTGTGTTATCTTATATAGCCAGCCTAACAACTTACGGCCTGGCTCGATTGGTAAGAAAAATCAAACGAATAAACAATTACTTCACAAATCGTTTCGAAAAACATATAAAAAACAGCAAAAAATGGGGTGGCTGGCTTATTGGAACAGCGGCCATGACTCCTCTTCCCTATTCAATAACTGTCTTCAGTATGGGTCTTTTAAAGTATCCGTTTAAACAGTTTTTAATTTGGTCATCCTTGCGAATTCCGCGATTTTATATCTACGCATATATTCTCTACAGCACCATAAACCTCAATTTTTAACTATTGGAAGCTTCACCTGGCGCGATTTCTCCGTTTTGGTATGCTTTTTGAAATACTAAATGCAAAAGCTGCGTTATTAAAAAAAATTGTAACTTAGCATAAAAGTAAAAACCATGAAAAGGGTCTCCGTTTTAAGTTTTGTTTTGACATTTGCATTTCTTTTTGCAAGTGCTGTTTTTGTTAATGCTCAGCCTGTCGTAAAACAGAAAACCAAGCGAATCATTAACAATACTGCCGTTGAAATTCACAAGGCACATAAAGAAACAATGGTACATAAAGTTTTCACAGGAAAACTTAAAAAAGCCATTGCGCACCAGCGTTTTGCTATTTATTTGTACCAGCAGGGGCGCTATATGAGAGCCATGCACCACTCTCGCAGAGCTCGTATTTTGGCACACCAACATCTTGAAGCCAATCTTGGTGTTCCTCCAAAACCTGTTGTTTTTGGACCCGATGAAAAACCAGATGGTATGATCCCACCGGACGCAGAACTGGACAAAGCCCTTGAAGAACACCCTGAGTTTATGGAGGCACGTGAAGAAAGCGGAATGATAGAAGGACCTCTCGAAAACATAGATATTAAGGAATAAGTACTACTTTTTCCCGGCTCAAAATAGCCACGAATTACGTACATTTGTACTATCATGCAAACCAATCGTAGTTCGTGGCTTTCTTTTGTCTCCAGACCAGTGCAAATTGGCACTGTTGCCTTTGGTGGCTCCAATCCTGTGCGATTGCAATCCATGTGCAATACCGACACTATGAACACCGAGGTTACGGTTAATCAGTGTATTCAGATCTTCAATGCCGGTGCACATTTAGTCAGAATCACCGCAAGAAATATTTCTGAAGCGAAAAACCTGAGCAAAATCCGGCATCAGCTTAATGAAGCAGGGTATACACGACCTCTGGCTGCCGACATTCACTTTAATCCGGAAATTGCTTCAGCGGCTGCATCGAGAGTTGAGAAAATCAGAATAAACCCCGGTAACTTTGTACACATTTTTCCGGGTAAAACCGATTATTCTGAAACAGAGTACCAGCAAGAGCTGGATGAAGCTGGTCGAATTCTGAAGCCGATTATTGCAATTTGCAAAGAACACAAAACTGCTGTACGAATTGGAATAAATCATGGTTCACTCTCCAAAAGAGTATTGAGTAAATATGGCGACACGCCTAAAGGAATGGTGGAATCAGCCATTGAATACATCCGCCTTTTTGCTGATGAAGATTTTCACAATTTGCTAGTCTCTATGAAATCGAGTGATGTGCGCACCATGATCTGGGCAAACAGGCTACTGGCCCAACGCATGATGGAGGAAAGTTTCAATTATCCCATTCATTTAGGTGTTACTGAAGCCGGTGCCGGAGAAGACGGAAGAATTAAATCCGCAATTGGAATTGGCAGTCTACTAATGGATGGCATTGGTGACACTGTTCGGGTTTCGCTTACCGAAGCTCCTGAAAAAGAAATTCCCGTAGCAGCTCAAATTGTTGATTCTTCTAAAAAACTTATTTCAGATTCAAGATTATCCTCAAAATATTTTAGCAAAATCAGTCCATATGCTTTTGAATTAAATGCTTTTGAGAAAAAAAACAATGTGACTCCGGATATTGTTTCTGGTAATGCAGCTGTATCGATACTTCATCCTGATGATATCAGAAAGGCATTTGTCAAAAAGCCAGAGTCAGAACTTATTTTTAAATATACCGGCAAATCCGGTTTTAATGAGTTTTTAATGGTTTGTGGTTCTGCTTTTGCCGACGGCATCGGAAACGGTATTTCTTGTGCAAATCGCATATTTACTAATAATGAGCAGCGACAAATCTACATGATGCTTCAATCAACACGTAGAAAGATATCAACCGCCGAGTTTATTTCCTGTCCGTCTTGCGGTCGCACCGAATTTGATATAGAAAGCCTGCTTAATGAAGTGAAGAGCCGTTTTGAACATTTGAAAGACATCAGCATTGCCGTGATGGGTTGTATCGTAAATGGTCCTGGTGAAATGCGCGGAGCAAACTACGGAATTCTGGGGTCAGCGCCCAACAAAGTTCATTTGTATTATAAAGGCGAATCTGTACGGAAAAACATTGATCAAAAAGAGGCTGTTGATACGCTGCAAAAACTAATGACAGAAAAAGGAGATTTCAAAAATGATTAAAAACATCATATTTGATTTGGGCGGAGTTTTACTGAATATTGATTTTGCTCTAACCCAAAAGGCATTTTCAGAACTCGGCATGGAGAATGCACTGGTCAAATTCAGCCAGCATATGCAACTGGGTTTTTTCGATCAGCTCGACCGCGGAGAAATCTCTGATGAAGAATTTATCTCTAAGGTGAAGTCGGAAATGCCATCAGGCACTTCTGATGAAGATATCAGACAAGCCTGGAATGCCATGTTGCTCGATTTTCCGCAGCAAAATTATAATTTGATGTTAACGGTCAATAAAAATTACCGCACTTTTTTGATGAGTAATACCAACAGCATTCATTTTCCGGAATACCAAAAAAACCTGAGAGAAACTTTTGGCATTTCCAGTCTGGACGACTTGTTTGAAAAGTCGTATTACTCTTTCATCTCAGGTAAAAGAAAACCTGAGGCAGATTTCTTTGAGTTGATTCTGAATGAAAATGGTCTTATTGCTTCCGAAACAGTTTTCATTGATGACACTTTACCAAATACCAGGGCTTCTGCAAGTGTTGGAATAAAAGGATTGTATTTACCTCCCGAATTGAAACTCACAGATTTGTTTACAAAAGATGGATATTTAAAAGAAAATAATCAATATGAGCAAGCTTAAAAAAATTGGTGTATTAACCTCCGGCGGAGATGCCCCCGGAATGAATGCAGCGGTAAGAGCAGTAACCCGCACCGCCATATTCAACGGACTCGAAGTCATGGGAATTATACATGGTTATCAGGGACTCATTGATGGTGATTTTGTTGAACTGGAGACAAGCTCTGTGGCCAATATAATTCAGCGTGGCGGCACCATCTTGAAAACTGCACGCAGCAAAGAATTCATGTCCAAAGAAGGCATGCAGAAAGCTTACGATAATATGATGAGGTCAGGCATGGATGCGCTTGTTGTTATTGGTGGTGATGGAACTTTCCGCGGTGCAACAGAGTTCACCGGCATTTATCCGGATATAAAAGCAATAGGTATTGCCGGCACTATAGACAACGACCTGTATGGTACCGATTTCACCATTGGTTATGATACTGCCATCAATACGGTAATGGATGCAGTGGACAAAATCAGAGATACTGCCAGTTCTCACGATCGCTTGTTTTTTATTGAAGTCATGGGTCGTGATGCCGGGTTTATTGCTTTACGTAGTGGAATTGCCGTTGGCGCCGAAGACATCCTCATTCCTGAAACAGAAAGTGATATTGACGAATTGGTCGAAAAACTTGAAAATGGACGCCGGCACAATAAAACCAGCGGAATTATTATCATTGCCGAAGGCGACGAGCTCGGTGGTGCATATGATGTCAGCAATATTGTAAAGAAAAGATTGCCCCATTATTCGATTCGGGTAACCATACTCGGACATATTCAGCGAGGCGGTCGCCCAACCTGCATGGATCGTGTGCGTGCCAGCCAATACGGGTATCATGCTGTTAATGCCTTGCTTGAGGGAAAATCAGGTGTTATGGTGGGTATTGTAAAGCGCGAAGTAGTTGAAACACCATTTGCCGAAGCTGTAAAACATCATAATAAAGTGAGAACTGACCTGAAAGAAATGACTCGCATACTGGCTATATGAGTAAAACGGAGCTTTATGCCGACATATTACTTCCTTTGCCCCTGCAGCAGTACTATACGTACAGGATTCCGCCCGATTTAAAAGATGAGGTTAAACCGGGGAAACGTGTGATTGTGCATTTTGGCTCCAAAAGATTTTATTCGGGGCTCATTGTCAAACTTTACGAAGAACCCAAAAAGAGCATCAGCATTAAAGATATTACTGAGGTGCTTGACGAAGAGCCAATTGCCACAGAAAAGCAGTTCGAATTCTGGAAGTGGCTGGCTCAATACTATATTTGCTCCGAAGGCGAACTCATGAATGCTGCTTTGCCCGCAGGACTAAAAATGGAAAGCAAAACAAAATATGCTATCCACCCATTATTTGATGAAGATTTCAGTCGCCTCGACGATGATGAATACATGATTGCAGAAGGAATCATGAAGCACGAAACCCTTAGTCCCGGCGACATACAGGCCATTTCCGGCAAAAGAAGTGTTCAGGCATTGATTCGGTCGTTGGTTGAAAAATGTGTGATTTATCCTCAGGAAGAAATCAACGAAAAATATATTCCCAAAAAGCGTATTTTTCTTTCTCTAAATAAAGAATATACCAACGAAGGCATCATGAATGCCTTTTTAACAAAGTTGGAAACCAAAGCCCCGAAGCAGTACCGCGCAATTTTGCACTTCTTCAACTTAGGTTCCGGACAAAAAGAAGTTGAAAAAACAGCTCTGGTTAAAGAAAGCACTAATGCAGCAGTTAAAGCACTTATTGATAAAGGTGTTTTGGAGCAATATGAAAAAACGGTTTCCCGAATACCTGTGTCTGATGAAACAGCTTCCATCAATGATATTATTCTGTCTCCGGCACAGGATAAAGCTTTTGAAGAAATTAATGAGTCTTTTTCAGAAGAAAAAACAGCGTTACTTTGGGGTGTAACAGGAAGTGGTAAGACTGAGATTTATATCAAACTTATTGAGAAATGTTTTGAGGAAGGAAAGCAGGCATTATACCTCCTGCCTGAAATTGCGCTGACCGGTTATATGGTGAAACGGTTGAAAAAGTATTTCGGATCGAAGCTACTCGTGTATCATTCCAGGTTTAACATGCATGAAAAGGTCGAAATCTGGAAAAAAGTACTTTCTGCTAAAGAACCTTTATTGATAATGGGCGCACGTTCTTCTGTTTTTCTTCCTTTCTCATATCCGGGACTCATTATTGTTGATGAAGAACACGACTACAGTTATAAGCAACAGGATCCTGCACCCCGTTATCATGCCCGCGATGCGGCCATCATGCTGGCAAAATTCAATAAAGCAAAAGTGGTTTTGGGAACAGCAACGCCCTCTGCCGAATCATGGTATAATGCAAAAGAAGACAATTACAGATTAGTAAAACTCATGCAACGCTTTGGTGATGCAAAATTACCACTGGTTCATATTGTAGACATCAAAGAAGCGACCATGAGGAAAACAATGAGGTCCTATCTCTCTCCGCAACTTTTTGGCGCAATGCAACAAACCCTGAATGATCATAAACAGATTATTCTCTTTCAAAACCGTCGTGGGTATAGCACCTGGCTCGAATGTAATCATTGTGGCTGGACTCCCATTTGTAAGAATTGTGATGTTTCAATGACTTATCATAAGCAAATTGACTTACTGAAATGCCATTATTGCGGGTACACAGAGCGTGTTCCTTCCGAATGTCCGAAATGTCAGAATACTGAAATCCAAATGAAGGGTATGGGTACTCAAAAAGCAGAAGACGAACTTGGTATTTTGTTTCAAAACACAGAGATTGCCCGTATGGACATGGACACTGTGCGTGGCAAAAATGCACATCAGGCCATACTTGATGGCTTCGATAACGGAAAATATCAAATTCTTGTGGGCACACAAATGGTAAGCAAAGGTCTGGATTTCGGTCGCGTGGAAGTAGTCGGCATTCTAAATGGTGATAATTTACACACATATCCCGATTTTCGATCACATGAAAGCGCTTTTCAGCTCATGATGCAAGTTGCCGGGCGTGCGGGGCGAAGAAAAAACCCGGGACAGGTTTTCATACAGGTTTATGATAAGGATAATCCTATTGTGAAATTCGTGGAAAATTACGATTACGAAGGATTTATGGAGCAGGAATTAGCCTCCAGAGAAATCTATCAGTATCCGCCTTTCTACAGATTATTGAAAATCAGCATAAAGCACAAAACCAAGGAAGTATCTCTGGAAGCAGGCGCACAGCTGGCAGGTATTCTAAAAGGATTTATTCCCGAAAAACAGGTTCTGGGACCCGTGTATCCCGTTGTGGCAAGAGTTAAAAACCTATATATCAGGCAGATTCTCATTAAATTGCCTCGTTTGAATCAACTTCACAAACTTAAAAAACGTATTTACGACGAAACCCGTTTGTTGAATAACCGAGAAATTTTTAAAGGGTGTAGAATTAGCATTGATGTGGATCCGCATTAAATGTGGAAAGTGGAAAGTGGAAAGTGGAAAGTGGAAAGTTAAAAGTATAAAGTGAGTAATAAAAGTCTTGATATTGCCAAAGATTTGCTCCCGGATAGTTCCCGCGCAGTTGCTGATAATATGGCTGCCATTACACTGAAGAAGCCGGAATTAAAAAAGGTTTTTCTCGAGGTGGCTTTCACAAATCAGTATCCATGGAATATGCGCTCGGCCAATATTCTGGAAAAAGCAGATGAATTACAACCGGGATTTTTGAAAAATGACATTTCCTTTATTGTAGATTCTATTCCAAAAGCCACTCACGATGGCACAAAACGCTGTTTAATGAAGGCCCTTGGTCGATATAACCTGTGCGAAGATGATGAAATTTGCGGAAAATGCGCCGAGTTTAGTTTTAACTTTCTCAAATCTGCTACAGAAGCCATTGCGGTAAGATACCATGCCTTAAACATTCTGGAGCAAATTATTAAAACATATCCTGATTTGAAGCACGAATTGTATCAGATTTCATTACTATATAAAGATGAGGTGGATAAAGGGCTTAAAGTTCATTTCAGAAAAGTATTAAATATATAACAAACAATAGTTTATAGAGAAAAACAACTAAAAAAATTTATTTTTGACTATGGATATTTTGTTTAAATTTGAGATCAAATTAAATAATTATGAAAAAGACATTTACAATTCTGTTTCTTCTGCTTTTGTTTGGTTTCTATACCAGTGCACAAACAATATGCGATGATTTCAATTATGCCAATAACACCGTTGTAACGGGCTGGACCGAGCAATCGGGTGATTGGCAGGTAAATAATAATCAATTAATGTCATCGGGAAACACCTCTTGGGAATACATTACCATGGATGGAAGCACTCAGGCAGACGGCTGTATTACGATGAGGGCTATATATGGCAGCACTACACAAATAAAATTCATAGGTCCTGTTGCCAGGTATGTCTCACCAACCTCAAACATTTTGGTAAAAATCCAGGACAATAGTTCATCCGGAGCTTTTGATAAGTGCTTTTTTTATGTCGATGACAACCTTATTCATAGTTTTGATGGTACTTTCGGTACGGATCTAATCCTCCAGATGGAATATATTGGAGATACAGTCTGGGCAAGAGTAGATGTAGATCGTAATGGAACCTGGGATTATGTAGATTCAACTGCTGTTAGTAATACACAATCAGGATTATGTGGTGTTGGTTCTTATGCCAGTGTTTCTGGAGACGATTATTGTTATGGTCCATGTTGTAATATCCCCGAAGCTGCTTCGAGCATTACAGGAACTTCTACTGTATGTCAGGGACAAGATTCGGTAAGTTATAGTGTTCCAACGATAGCATTTGCTGACTCTTGTGTTTGGGAATATACCGGAACCGGAGCAACAATTACAGGAAATACAGAAAATATTAAAATTAGTTTTTCAGCTTCTGCAACCAGTGGAGATTTGACTGTTTATGGGCAAAGCACATGTGGCAGTGGAAACGTTTCGCCTACATTTGCTATAACCGTAAATGATTGTACCGGTATTGATGAAATAGGCAATCAAAATGATGTGAAAATTATTCCCAACCCAAGTAACGGAATTTTTACTATTCAATTTACAGAAACTCCAATGGAAGAAATGCTGTTGCAAATCTCAAATGCTTCCGGACAAATTGTTTATATGCAAAATGCTACAGGAATTGATTCAGAACAACTGGAAGTGGATGTGCAGCATTTACCCGCCGGGATCTATTCAATAACTTTAACAAGTTCTGAAAACACAATTACCAAGAGTATTATTCTGGAAAAGTAAAAGCATTTGCTTTTTACTTGTCTCCAACACGAACCAGAATGTGCTGTTTCTGATGGCTTGTGTTTAAAAAGACGCCATAAATAAGAAGAAGTGAAATTATGCTTCTTCTTGTTTTTTTTTATATAAACAACTGCACCTTACTCTCGCTGGCATCCTCAAGAAATGATGCTACACCACAGATATTCATGTGTGGATAATCAATCATTTCTTCTTTGGTGAAACCCATGAGATGCATTGACATTTCGCAAATATTGATTTCGATTTCATTTTCTGCAGCCGTCTTCAGCATTTCCTCAAGTGACGCAACATTCTTTTTCTTCATCAGACCTTTCATCATGGATTTACCCATGCCCATCATATGCATTTTAGAAAGTTTAAGTTTCGTTGTTCCCTTGGGCAACATCATTCCAAACATTTTTGAAATGAAATTTTTGCCTTTTACTTTTTTCTTTTTATCGCGTAAAGCAGCCGTAGCCCAAAAACTGAAAAACAGTTTAGCTTTAGTCCCCATTGCCGCCGCACCTGTTGCAATAACAAAAGCGGCAAGATGTTTGTCAAGCTCACCCGAGAACACAACTATTGAAATTTGATCTTTGTTGCCCTGCTCAAGGGTTTCTACTCTTTGCTTTAATGACTCCAATTCCTGTGCAAAATTTTCATTCATGATTTTATAACCTAAATTATGCATTTAATCAGCATATCTGACTGATTTTTCAGGCTTTAAATGTAATAGTTAATAATATACATTTGTAATTCAAAATGTGATATTGCGCAAATATTCAAATATTTACATGTTTGTGTGAGCCGCAGATAATAAATGCATTATCGTATTGCTCCAAATATTAAGAGGTGTTTAAAATACAGAAATACTCGCCTTTAATTTTTCAATACTGGTGCCAAAAAACACCACCCCATCCTCATGACCTTTCATGGCAAATACCCCTGCTTTTATAACTTCGGGCTGCTGAACCAGATCTTTTACTGCTTCAGCCATTTCGGGGGTTCCGTATTCGATGTTTTCTGCTGTTGAAAAACCGGTTTCGATGATTTTCTTCCAAATTGCTGTGTTGTGGATATGCAAAATAACATTTATATCGGGCAAAATGTCGTAAATAACTGCATGAGTTCCCGATTCTGAAGACGGCTTGCGAGGGCCTTCGCTGGTACAAATATTAAATTTTGCATCATACCTGAGAACTTTAGCAAAATGAGATGAATTAGGTGTCCGATGTTGTCCAGTTGCGTTGCCTGTTATAATAAAGTGGTTTTCCACACGCATGCTTAGATTTCCAAATCCTACCCCATCAGGCAAAACACCAATCCAGCCTCGGTCGAATATCTCCGTGCGGAACTGAAGCAATTCTGAAATATCCTCGTCAGAGCATATCGTACCAGTTTCCTGATGATCAATTCTAAATTTTATATAGCCGTCTTTAGGAAACATTATCTTCTTTCCGGGAATTTCTCTAGGATTGATTCTTCATTTGCCTTTGTGACGCCTCGCTCGGTTATCATTCCGGAAACCAGCCTTGCAGGTGTCACATCAAAACCAAAATTAGCTGCTTTGGATTCTTCAGGACTTATTTTTACCTGTGTTCTGCCATGCTCAGACATACCATCAAAACATAGGACCTCATCCTGGTTTCGTTCTTCAATTGGAATCTCCTTAATACCATCTCGAAGGTTCCAGTCTATTGTACTCGAAGGCATAGCTGCATAAAACGGCACATTATTATCATGGGCTGCCAATGCTTTGAGGTATGTTCCTATTTTATTGGCAACGTCCCCGGTGCGGGTCGTGCGATCGCTTCCAACTATACAAATATCAACCATTCCATGTTGCATCAGGTGACCTCCGGTGTTATCTACAATTACAGTATGTGGCACGCCTTCCATTGCAAGCTCCCAGGCGGTGAGTTTTGATCCCTGATTCCTTGGTCGGGTTTCATCAACCCAAACATGAACCGGAATGCCACGCCGATGAGCTTCGTAAACAGGTGCCAGTGCCGAACCATAATCCACAAAAGCCAGCCAACCGGCATTGCAATGGGTTAAGACGTTTACCGGGCGACCCGGATTTAATGTATGAATATCTTCAATAATCTTTGAACCATACAATCCAATCTGACGGCACATATCTGCATCGGCATTGGCAAAGCGTTCTGCCGCTTCTGTAATGCGTTTTGCGTTTTCTTCATTACCATCACCCGGGCGTATAGTTTCAAGCATCGATTCTACACCAAAAGCCAAATTAACAGCTGTTGGACGTGTAGCTTTCAATTTTTCACCTGCTTTGCGCAGATGTACTTCAAAATCAGCTTCTTTTATGCCTTGCTCTGCAGCCAGTGCCATTCCGTAAGCTGCTGACGCTCCAATCAGTCCTGCGCCGCGAACATGCATTTCTGCAATAGCAGTACACATCTCGTCCACATTTTTGATTTCTTCAATCACAAACTCAAAAGGCAAATGCCTTTGGTCTATTAGAAATACGCTTTTCGAATTCGGTTTTCGCCAAATAGTGCGGAAATCTTTGCCCTGAACTTTCATGGAGATAAGTTTCCGTAAAAATACACTATTTTAATGTGCGAGACTAAATTTCCGGGAATCTCTTTTTCAGCGATCTTTCATTATAAACAAGACTGTCAATAAAGAAAGCCATATGCTGAAACTCTCCAACAATATTGAGGAACAGCAAATTACTTTTACCAGTTACTTTCTTTGCCTTCACGTTTTTAAGCTGTTCAACCTTCATCTTCCGAATAATTCTATTCAGCTCGGTGCTGTTATTTGGACACTCATATGATCGGTCACCGGCCTTATTTATGCATTTCTTTGCAGTTTCAGCATATGTAGAAGCTAGATCAAACACTTTCTTCAAGGAATCCAGCTGTTCGGAATCAAGATTCTTGTGATGGTTGTTCAGGTGATCATAGGCCGGCCTAACAACAAAGCCAAGGCTAACCGCAATTTCCCGAATCATTTCAATATTCTCGATATGATAATCGGCTATTTCATCAAAATCAGACTCAACTCCATCTATTGTTGCATTCATTGACTCTTTTAATGCTTGAGATTTTTTATCTAAACTTTTTACTTTTTTTCTGGCCTCTTTAAGAATAACAAGATCTTCTTTTGACAGGCCATTGTATAAAATATCAAGCACATCGGGAATTTGATTCAAAATCTTCTTCACCTGTTTTCGGCTCATTGCTATAAGATCTGTGCTTTTTTCAATAACTTCCTGTTGAACTTCCTGTGCTTCTTTTTCCTCATTATATCTTTTTCTGTGCATAAAATAGCTTCTAAGAAACAGAAAGACAGCAATAAGAAAGCTACCAATTAGACCTATCCATCCTGTGAAATAAATAATTGTTACAACAATTGCAGCAAATAAAAATGCAATTATCGCTGTAAGAAACCAACCCCCAACAACAGTTAATACACCCGAGATCCGAAAAACAGCAGACTCGCGCCCCCAGGCTCTATCAGAAAGAGATGTTCCCATAGCCACCATAAAAGTAACGTATGTGGTTGACAAGGGAAGTTTCAAACTGGTCGCAAACGCAATAAGAGAGCTTGCTACAGCAAGATTAACAGATGCTCTTACCATATCGAAAGCAGGTGCATCTTTTTTCTTTTTCCCTTTATCCTGATCCTCAAATCTGCTTTCAATCCAATTATGCACTTTGTTGATACGAAGAAAAGAAAACAGCTTATTCAATTTTACAGCACCATGCAGAATACCTCTAGAAATAGCGCTGGAGTGAAATCGTTCCTTTCCTTCTTCCTGACGGCTCAAATCAATTGCTGTATTAAGTACAGATCTGAGTTTTTTATTCGACCAAATCGTAACAATCATAATACCACCGGCAATCAAAAGTAAATACATAGGTATCTCCGCTTTTGCAGCAAGGCCATCCATGCTAAAGGTTGAAGGATCAACTGCACCCGATTGCTGAAATAACTCAAAAGAGCTGATTCCGGCTAATGGCACTCCAATAAAGTTTACAAGATCATTGCTGGCAAATGCCATTGCAAGGGCAAATGTTCCGTATAAAACAATAAAACGAAATACATTAAACTTAAATAGTATCTGCAGAACTAAAAATATCAACGCCAAACCAATAGTAAAAACACCAATAATTGGAAACAGATGGTCTGTTGTCCAGGTAACCATTTCATCAGTAATGAAAGAAACTGACTTCATCCCCTTGTAAAAGATAAAATAAGAAATACTGGAAATGGCTATACCCCCAAACAGAGAGCCACCTATGAGTTTATATCGATTGAAAGAAAAACTAAAAACCAGGCGGGCTATGTATTGCACAATCATACCTACAACAAAAGCGATTACCACCGACAGAAAAATCCCGGCAATAATAAGCATTGCTTTACTTGAATTAAGGTAATGATCAAGACTTGCCATTCCTTCTCCAGCCTGAACAATTTTCACAATAGCTAGCGCAAACGATGCACCCAACAATGCAAATACGAGCGAAACCGTTGTTGAAGTTGGTAAACCAAGCGTATTGAAAAAATCGAGCAGAATAACGTCAGTCATCATTACTGCCACAAAGAGAATAACTATTTCGTCGAGATAAAAAGCATGGGGATTGAAAATTCCTTTTCGGGCAACCTCCATCATTCCTCCGGAAAAGAGTGCTCCTACAAGCACACCGGCAGAAACAATTAGCATAAGCAACCTCACCTTTCCGGCTTTTGAGCCCCAGGCGGAATTCAGAAAGTTAACGGCATCATTGGCTACACCAACAGTTAGGTCTGTGATGGCAAAAATCACCAACATGACCAATGCAACAATTATGAAATATTCCATGCTTTCAAATAATTAGGCAACGAATTTACAAACTTCGTTTCGCATATAATGCGATTCCAATATTAAGAAATTGTAAACAAATCACCTTGTGTCAAAAGCGAAGTAATATTTGAAGTTAATAAGATTTGTCTGTGTCTTATTTTACACACATATACACATTCATTACCTTGTTGCGAAGTTCATCTTTTTCTTCCGGGCTTAAGGAGTAATCGAAATTATACATTGCGCCTTCCCAATCGCCATACATGGGGTTTGGAAGAACAATATATGTGCGTCCGTATTGGTTTTGGTATTTATCGGCAACAGCAAAACGCTCTTCAATACTTTTTTTGCTCGCCTCTTCATTGAAATCACCAAGATTATCACCAACCAGCATAATAATATTATGGGTTTCTGCAATTTTCTCTCGTCTCGGAGTCTTATTGCTGGTGGTTTCACGAAGCATGATATGGCTTTTCTCCACTTGTGGAAATTCGTATTTATTCATGTTTTCAATGGTAGCATCCAGATTATGCATTTTGCGATTGCTGACATAAAATACATCTACTCCCCTTGAATCGGCATATTGTACAAATTCAACTGCACCGGGAACAGGCTCACACTGAACTGACTGAATCCACTCTTTCCAGTAATCAGGGTACGCAATTCCTGTGTGAACGCATGCTGCCTGATAAGGGCTGTTATCAAGTAAAGTTTCGTCGATATCAAAGACAATAGCCAAAGGCTTGTCTGTTGCAGCAGTTTGCAACGTCAAATCAAGACTCATTCGGGCAGCATTAAAAGCCTGATAGCACAAGGCTCGGGTTTCTGCTGCTGTCTGATACCAAGAAATGGCCAATTGCATATAATGCATTGGAGAATCTGACGGCTTTTTAATCTTTTTGTCAACGCCTTTAAAATCACTTACAACCTGAAATGAAAGGAGACCGACAGCAAGAAGGAGAATTGGAAAGAATTTTTTCATGATTGTGTTTTTAATTTTTATCTGAACCTCAAAAATAAGAAAAGCATCTGATAAACTTGAGCAATAAGAAATATTTATTGCCGTTACTTACGCAAATTGAAATCCCCGGGCATGACCAAAAACTACATTTTGCATCACTTGTTAAACCAAAAAATCAAGAAAAATGAAAATGTTGTTTGTATTGGGAGCCATTTCAATTATCCTCGTTTCATCTTGTAAAAAAGATGAAGAAATCTCAGAAACACCTACAATTAATACAGTTGACTACAGCCATCTGACTGTGGGTAATTATTGGGTTTATGAAAACTATATTCTTGACTCCTTAGGAGTAGCAACTCTTATGGATCAGGTTGATACTGTAACGGTAGACCGAGACACAATAATTAATGGTCAAACATATTTTGTTTTAACGGGCACCAGATACCCAACAACTGAAAGCCAAATACTTGAGATTTTGCGAGATTCTGGTACATATATAGTAAGCAGTAATGGTGAAATCATATTTAGTAGTACTAATTTCACGGATACATTAAGGGAAGACACATTGATGACAGGTCTTGACACAATAGTATATACAACTTATCAAATGGAACATATTATTGGCGACATTAGCGTACCAGCTGGTTTGTTTTCTGATGTGCTAGACTTTAAAGGAACTGTAAACTCTCCGATTTACTCCTATTTGCTTGTCTTTCCAAAATATGTTCATTACTACTATGCTCCGGGCATTGGGAAAATATATTCAAAGAGACCTTTTTTAATAAGCCCAATGCAAATAGAGCAGAAATTAGTAGAGTATTACGTCCAATAATCCTCACCCCCTTCATAAAAAGCTTAGTTCTGTATTCCGGGCTAAGCTCTTTTATTTCTTAATCCACACCCCTGTAATTTCTCCAATATACATGGTATGATAATCCTTTTCGGGATACATTTGATCAGACGGAGTTTTATCGCAGAAATCCTCTTCTTTCAAAACCGTTGCATAGAGTTTTTTACACTCAATAATCAGATAGGCCTCTTTAAAGGCAATTGAACCGTTTTCAGTTATAACCGGGGTGAGCTTATCATATCCCATCTTATCAAAATTGCGCCCTGAAACAGTACCCATTTTGCGAAGAACTTCTTTTTCCGGATCATCATAAAAAGTAAGTGTATAATAGTCTTCGCGCTCGGTATAATTATGTGTATGTCGTTGTGGACGCACAAAAATCGTAGCCACCGGTCTTTCCCAAAGCCAACCCATCATACCCCAGCTGGCAGTCATCATATTATAATCTCCGGCATGTCCGGCAGCAACCAGCATCCAGTCTTTGCCAATCATTTTGATCATGTTATCATCGATGTCTTTCCAACTTATTTTTTCAAAATTATCCATATCACTAAGTTTTTCCTGCGCTGAGCATGATAATGCCATGGCCGCAATGAGTAAAATGAGTATTGTTTTCATAGTTTTTCTTTTTTCCTGCACTAAAATACTGCATTTCTTCTGCATTTCGAAATTTTTAGGTTTGATTTAATAGTAAGAACCCTGTTTTGTATATTTGTATTTTATACTAAAATATTATGTAAGACGAAAATAAACCTTGCCCCGAATGTAAATCACCATATGGCTATTCTATGGGAGAGCTATATTCATGCCCCGAGTGCGGACACGAATGGAACCCCGAAGAAGTGGAAGCCGAAGGCAAACTCATTGTAAAAGATGCCAATGGAAATCTACTGGAAGACGGTGACACCGTAATTGTGATCAAGAATTTACCTGTAAAAGGAGCTGCCGGACCCATAAAATCAGGAACAAAAGTGAAAAACATTCGCCTTACCGATGGCGATCATAATATCGATTGCAAAATAGACGGTTTTGGTGCAATGGCCCTGAAATCGGAGTTTGTTAGGAAGGCTTAATCCCCTCTCTTCCGCCTCATTCGCCTACGAATAAAGAACGCCGGAATAGCATACACAATAAGCAATGCGTAAATTACAAAAACTGCCGTAAACGTAGATACACAGTCATAATCTGATGGGCCTCTAAACGAGATTTTATCTGCATTTGCTCTTATATAATCGCGGGTTACTTTGTATTTCGGGTCTGCAGCATCCGGAGCAATTTCTGTTAGCGAATCCACATAAAAAACCTCATCGGATTTCATATTAAACACTTCATATCCCTCGTCTTCTTCATATGGTTCATCAACAGAGTAAATAAGACTGCCATACATATACGGATCCCAGATTTGTACACCTCTTACCTGTTTGTAATAACCACAGGTTAGGCATAATGGAAAATCAGCTCTACCATAAGATATAAACTCATCAACGGCATACTCTTCGTATTCCTCTTCCTCACGAATTCCAAAACCATACTTATCGTCAATTGCATAAAATGCATAATCGGAGCTGGTATTGGTAACCATAGAAATGAGGGCATTTTTGCGTCCGCCTTTGGACAGGCTGATATCAAACCCGTAAATAATAAGGCTGTAGACAAATAGAATTGAAATCAAATAGAAAATGAAGGACCATATTGCACCGAAAAGTTTTGCCATGGTATTGTTTTTAGATGAGTATTCAAATATATAAATATTAGGCAAAAAAAAGCCGATCCTTACGGATCAGCCTTATATTTTGAATGATTTTACTCTTAATAAACCATTTCCACTAAACGCTTATAGCCATTATAGCGACGTTTTGCATCGTTTTCAGCTGAAACAAAGAGTTCTGCTGCTTCTTTCGGGAATGATTTCATGAGAGAAGTATATCGAACCTCGCTTTGCAGGAATTCCTGGAATTTGCTCCATTCGGGCTCTTTAGAATCGAGCTGGAACGGATTCTTTCCTTCTGCTTCCAAACGTGGATCATAGCGATACAATTGCCAGTAACCGGCTTCAACCGCAAATTTCTCCTGCTCCTGGGTTTTACCCATTCCGGAACGAAGTCCGTGATTGATACATGGTGCATAAGCAATAATTACTGATGGTCCGGGATAAGATTCGGCTTCACGAATGGCTTTAAAATACTGACTCTGGCTGGCACCCATGGCCACCTGAGCTACATATACATAACCATAAGACATGGCCATCATACCCAAATCTTTCTTGCGGATCTTTTTACCTGAAGCAGCAAATTTTGCAACAGCACCTACAGGAGTAGCTTTTGACGCCTGGCCACCGGTGTTTGAATACACCTCAGTATCGAGAACCAGCAAGTTAATATCTTCACCAGAGGCGATAACATGATCAAGGCCACCGTAGCCAATATCATAAGCCCAACCATCACCACCAACAACCCAAACTGATTTTTTAACCAGATACTGTTCATTTTCAACTATGCATTTGGCCAATTCTGAGTTGTCGTTTTTTGCAATTGCCATCAGGTTTTTACTCGCAGCTTCAGACGCAAGCGCTTCACTTCTTCCGGCAATCCATTCTTCGCAGGCTGTTTTCAGTTCGCCATTCATTTCGCCTTCCATCGCTGCTTTCATTTTCAGCTCAAGGCGATCGCGGATTTTTTCAATACCGCTGGCAATACCAAATCCATATTCGGCATTGTCTTCAAACAATGAGTTAGCCCATGCAACACCTTTTCCTGATTTATAGTTTGCAGTATAGGGTGTTGATGGAGCAGATCCACCATAAATAGATGAACAACCTGTAGCGTTTGCTACAATCATGCGCTCACCATAAAGCTGGGTGATAACTTTAATATAAGGGGTTTCTCCACAACCTGCACAGGCGCCGCTGAATTCAAACAGAGGCTGAGCAAACTGACTATTCTTAACTGTTTTATATTTATCAGCTGTATCTTCCTTGTAACCAACTTTTTCATCCATATAAATAAAGCGGTCGGCTTCTTCCATCTGTGAATCAAGTGATTTGAATACGAGTGATTTTTCTTTTGAAGGACAAACATCGATACAGTTACCGCAACCGGTACAATCGAGGGGACTCACCTGCATCCGGAAATTATATTCCTTTTGTGCACCGTTTCCTTTTACGGTTTTTGTATTGGCCGGAGCTGCTGCAAGTTCCTCATCTGTTAGAAGGAACGGGCGAATAGCAGCATGGGGACAAACATATGAACACTGATTACACTGAATACAGTTTTCTGAAATCCATTCGGGAACATGAACGGCAATGCCGCGTTTTTCATATTTAGTTGTGCCTGCAGGGAAAGTACCGTCTTCGCGACCAAGAAAAGTAGAAACCGGAAGAGAATCACCATCCTGACGATTAATCACATCGGCTACATTGCGAACAAATTCAGGCTTGTTTTCATCTGCTGCATCAGGAGTTACTTCA
>PKSX01000259.1 GCA_002869435.1 Marinilabiliales bacterium
GTCTATAAAATCGATGGCAGCATCCTGACCAATGGCCGGGAAGATAATATCGGCCTCAATAGTAAATTCTGAGCCTTTAATCGGAACTACTTTTGATCGACCACTTTCGTCTATGCCCTGAACCTCCATTTTGATCAGTTTCATGGCTTTTACTCTGCCGTTTTCGCTGATGATCTCCACCGGATTTACCAGCTCCCGCATTTCAATGTTCTCAGCTATTGCTGCCAAAATCTCTTCGGTTTCTGCCGGCATGTCTGCTGCTTTTCTTCTGTATATAATGGAAATATTGGCTTCATTCCCAAAATGACGTTTAGATGCGCGAGCCACATCCATTGCAGTATTGCCGCCACCTATTATGAATATGTTTTTACCCTTCAGGGTCGATTTACCTTTTTTTAAATCGGATAGGAAACGCAAAGGATCTTCTACACCTGAACTGTCATCTCCCGGAATACCCAATTTTTTGCTGTCTGGAGTTCCGCCTGCTATAAAAATAGCGTTATGACTTTTGCGCAATGCCTCAAATTGATCTGCATCAATGGGGCTGTTATAGTGAATATTTGCACCCAGCCTTACAATGCGATTGATATCCTGTGAAAGGGCCTCTTCTTTAAGTCTGAACTTTGGAATAACATCAGCCACCATGCCGCCGCTGAATGATTTGGCTTCGAAAATATCGACTTCATAGCCGCCAAGCAACAGAAAGTATGCACAACTGAGTCCTGCGGGTCCTGCACCGATAATGGCTGCCTTTTTACCGGTTTTAGGTAGAGTTTTGATGAATTCTTCATCGTTTGCCAGATCTGCCACCCAGCGTTTTACTTCGCGAATGGCCAGGGGTTCGTCATAATTGATGCGTGTGCAACGGGTTTGACATTCATGATCACAAACACCACCTGTAGTGTTTGGCAATGGATTGGTGCGCATAATGACTTCAAAAGCCTTCTGAAAATTGCCGTTTGCCACTTGGTGCATGTATTCAGGAATATCCTGATGTGTAGGGCACGTGCTTTGGCAAGGCGCATGAATGCAATCGAAATGGTTGAGTGGTCGAGCAGTTTTGATCACCGGATCGCGCCATGCTTTTTCGTAAAGCCCGTTCTCGAGTACACTTGATGCATAATCTTCAAGATGACAAATTCGGGTTTCACCGTATTGAGGAATAAAGTCTTCAAGTTTTGAATCCCCAATTTGCGCTTCAATTTTTCTTAGATATTGAGAGAGTTTTGCATATCCGCCGGGCTTCAGCAAATCACTGCTTACAGTTACTGTGCTGATCCCACATTTCAATATTTCCGGAGTGTTGAATGCATCTGCTCCGGCAGAGAAAGAAATATCGAGTTTGCCGTTAAATTCTTTTTGAAGCTTTGCTGCCAGATTTATTGAGACCGGATGCAATGCGCGGCCACTCATATAATGCATGTTTTCGTTTTCCGGAAGTCGTTTCCGGATATTTTTACTTTCGAGTGTATTGGTGAGTTTCAGCCCGAACTGAACATTATGTTTTTTGGCAGCTTCGGTTAAGTTCTTGATGATGTTTAGTGCATCCTCGTATTTTAAATCATGCTCAAATGCTTCATCAGGAACTACGGTTTTGAATTTCAGTTTTTCGTTCAGAATATAACGTAGTTTTTCAGGTCCGAGTAGGGTAGGGTTGAGTTTTATAACAGTATGCAGCTTCTTCTCATTGATAAGATACATTCCGATTTTCTCAATTTCATCGGGTGGACAGCCATGCATGGTGGAAAGCGTGATATTATCAGAAATCTGATCCGGAATATTCAACTGATCAATGGCCGGATAGAGATCTCGAACTTCGACAATTTTTGCCTCCAGCTCCGGTCGACATGAGTTCATTTTCTCAAAAAACCACTGTACATTGTCTTTCAGGATGCCTTCAAGATTATAACCAACGCTCATGTTGAAAATGGTGCCAGCGCCGGCTTCGGTTCTACCGTAGAGTTTATGATTCAGTACATGAACCATGATCCACGCATCCAAATATTGGTTAAACGATTGCTGAATTTTGAGTTCCTGCGACCATTCACAGTTATAACCTTCGTCCTGCATGTCGATGCAGGGTTTGGTAACATTGAGTTCGTCTAAAGTTTGAACGGTTTTCAGTTCGATGTACCGCGCTCCGGTAAGCCATGCAGCCACAATATTATGCGAAAGTTGAGAATGAGGACCTGCAGCAACACCAATTGGAGTTTCCAGTTTATGATTAAAGCGGGTTTGAGTGATATTTTCAAAACGATCTTTGGCAAAAGTTTCCGACGGAATACCCATGAAATGACCATTGCCGATATCAGCAAGCATGGTCTCAAAAACTTTGCGGAAAGGAATAATCTGAAAGTCGCTAAGCATAGTACAATAGTTTTGGACTTGCGAAGATAAGAATATTAGTAGAACGTAAAACGTAGAGTTTACTTCTAAACCTTAATCTGCTACCTATTGCAGTTTCAGAAAATTTCCCAATAAAGCGATGGGGATTTTGATTAGTGTTCTAGAATGATCAATAATAGAGTAATGATCTTATTTTACTCTAGGTCATTTGAACCATCATAATACTCTGGGTAATTTTTCCTGATCTCGATTGGAGCATTATTAACCCAGTTCTCACGGTATTCTTCAGGTACGTCTTCAATGTTCTGGTAAAGATTATAGTCGGAATATGCCGCTGGTGCATCATTCATACGGTAATCCTCATATCCTTGGCGTTTAGCAACAACTCTATAGTCGAATTCTGAACCATTTGCAGCATTTGGGGCATGTAGGATAAAAGTTGTTCCTTTTTTCTCAACCCACCAGTTTCCAAGATCTGAATTTGGAGTAATGAAAACTTTTATCGGATATTGGTCATTAATTGTAACTGTAGAAACAAAATCATTTTGAAGATCTACAATAGCCTGGCCATTTGAAACTGAAGCAGAACCAAAATCTTCAAACCATATTTCAGGTGATTCCTGGCAATATAATTCTTTAGGTCCATTTTCTGTTTTTACAGTAGCTGCTTTTGTTCCTGAAGCTGAAAAGTTACCCATGGCATATACCGCGTACGAATTTGTAGCAGTAGCATCTGCATATCCACAAACTCCATACCTTGAGCTTGTTCCTGATTGAGCAGTAGCATATATACCATATGAGTTTTGAGTGCCGTATGAGTGAGCCAGAACCCCGTAGCTAACATAATTGGCCCAGCCCTCAAAATATGCTCCAGCTGCTTTGTCAAACGGGCCGGTGGAATTTCTTGTATCTGCTCTCCCTTTAAAGGCATAGGTGTTTGAAATAAAACCTGCATAAACATAGTTTGTTTCAACATCAGACTCAATACCTACAGGATTTGGTGCATTTACATCCATGTTTAAAGTAAACCCATATTGAGGAGTAACAGGAAATGCAGTTGTGTTATGTTCAATGAGGACAGTTCTGACTTTTGAAGTATTTTTTACCTGAAACGGATAGTAAGGGTCTGATAATCCAATCCCTACATTACCGTTGTGATTAATTCTCATTCTTTCAGTTAGAGTGGTGCTTCCATCTGCAACTGTTTCAAATACTATATCCGTTGGCAAATCTCCTGTGCCTCCCGTGTTTCCTCTATATGCTACAATCCTGGCTGTTGGAGAGCTGGAATGATTATCTGTAAAACCAATATACCCCATTTGAGTACCTGAAACAGTAATTGAATTTGAGTTTTGGAGGTTTATGCTGGCATCGCCATACATGTTAAATTGCCCTGGTCCGGAACTGGCTCCAAGGAATAAAGAATTGCCAGATGGATTGTAATATAGTTTTGAATTGTCATAAGATATAGTAGAAGAACCTGTCCAGAAAGCAAGATGATTTATCTCTCCGGTTCCAGTAACCATATTAGTATGGGTGTGATTCCCTTCTGAAACTGTTCCTGCAATTGTGCCAAAGTTAATATTGAAAGTTGTCCCAGATAAAGATAGACCTGTTCCGGCAAAATAGGTAGTGTTGTCATCATTTGCGTTCACCCAACTTTGAATATCAGAGTAATGTACTCCGTCCAGTAAGTCTGCGTCAAGACCTGAACCACTACCTTCAGTAACATTGAAAGTGCTTCCTGTCAAAGTGAGTTGGTTTCCCGGGTTGTAGGTTGTATTGTTATCAGGAACAGTTATTGTTCCGCCTCCGTTTGAAAGACTTATGTCATGGCCGGAAATAGAGATGGTCTGTAACTCATTTGAATTGTCCCCATCTACTTCGGATGTCAAATACCCTGCATCATTGGTGAAAGTGCTTACGTTTGTTGGCGTATTGGATAAGTTATTATAATCGCCATCAAAATCATCGGTAACATCAGTGTCCCAATTTGTGAAATCGGGTTTATTGGTGAGTGAATTGTAGTCTCCGTCGAATCCGGCAGGAAGCTTTGCAAATCCGCCGTTGGTCAGGTAAATGGTATCATTGCTGATGCTGAGAATTTGCAGTTCGTTTGTAATTGAGCCATCAACTTCGGTGAAAAAAGTCAAATATCCTGCATCATTGGTAAATGAACTTACATTGGTCGGGGTTCCGATTAAGCTGCTGTATTGTCCGTCGAAATCATCCCCGGCATTGGTATCCCATCCGGTGAAATCGGGTTTATTGGAGAGTGAATTGTAATCGCCGTCGAATCCGGCAGGAAGTTTTGCAAATCCGCCATCACTCAAATAAATAGTGTCATTGCTGATGCTGAGAATTTGAAGTTCGTTTGTAATTGAGCCATCAACTTCGGTGAAAGAAGTCAGGTATCCTGCATCATTGGAAAAAGTACTCACATTAGTAGGTGCATTGGTCAGACTACTGTAATCGCCATCAAAATCATCTGTAACATCAGTATCCCAGTTTGCGAAGTCGGGTTTATTGGATAGTGAATTGTAGTCTCCGTCAAATCCTGCGGGGAGTTTTACAAAGCTTCCTCCGGTTAGATAAATTGTATCATTACTGATGGTCAGAATCTGCGCTTCGGTGAAAGAAGTCAGGTATCCTGCATCATTGGAAAAAGTACTCACATTAGTAGGTGCATTGGTCAGACTACTGTAATCACCATCAAAATCATCGGTTACATCGGTGTCCCAGTTTGTGAAATCGGGTTTATTGGATAGTGAATTGTAGTCACCGTCAAATCCGGCCGGGAGTTTCACATAACTGCCACCGGTAAGGTAAATAGTATCGTTGCTTATGGAAAGAATCTGCGCTTCGGTGAAAGAAGTCAGGTATCCCGCATCATTGGTAAATGCACTGACATTTGTAGGTGCGTTGGTTAAGCTGCTGTAATCACCATCAAAATCGTCAGTCACATCTGTATCCCAGTTTGTGAAATCGGGTTTGTTGGTTAGTGAATTATAATCTCCATCAAAACTGGCGGGTAATTTCGCAAAACCGCCATCACTCAAATAAATAGTATCGTTGCTGATGCTGAGAACCTGAAGTTCGTTGGTGTTTGAACCGTCTAATTCTACATCAAGCTTATCGTTCCAGTATGCAGTATCAGTTCCGGTAATTCCCGCTGCAATACTTGCATTAAAGACAGGATCGGTTTCTGAAAACCCGGTTAAACTGTCTGCTGTGGCTGCATGCAGTGCAAAAGGCACGGAAACCAGCTGCGATGTACCAAACAATGTTCCATCCAGTGAAACTTCTATCCAATATGGTCCGTTTGCCCAGTCAATGGCTGCAAAACTTGTTGGATTCTGCGATCCGATTTGCAGATTGATCAGACCAAAATCATTGGTCGTTGTGGCAAAAGTTTCATCACAAACTTGCGTTCCGGTGGAAGAGCCTTGCAAAATTCTAATCTCCACGCTAAAGCTTTGGTTGGCCATAATAGTGCCGCTGCTATTTCTTGCAATCGACTGGTAGTTTATGGTTTGGGGAACCTGTGATGAGGCGAAGTAAGAATGGAAAAGTAAAATTGAAAAAGTGAAAAGTAATATAGTGGTTTTTGTGATGTTTCTCATGGTTCCGGTTTTTAATAGTTTTTAATAATTTGAATGGTTTTTACACTAATACCGTCTTTGTACACCGACACAAAATAAGTGGCTGCAGGATGGTTGAGCATATCCACATCGGTTACTTTATCAGTAATTTCTTTGTTTCCAAGCGATTTTCCATGCTGATCAAGCAGGGTATAGCTGAAACCCTCAAGATCGTTGCTTGTGATTTCGATGCTAAATTGATCTGCAGTAGGATTTGGGAAAACACTAACAGAAATACCATCAAGCTGGCTTTCAGAAATATCGGTAAAGCTAAATCTGCTTTGATGAAACCCTTGTGTAAGAGTATCTGTTCCATCTGAAATGGTAGCAATAACAGCTTCGCCAACCGACCATGTCAGAGAGCCACTGGAATTACTGAAATATGCACCGCTATTGGATACGAGTTCCTGAGCGTTCATGCTAAGAATACAAAATGTGCTCATGATAATAAAAGTTTTGACTTTTTTCATGTTTTGCCTGGGTTTAGCTTGTAAACATTTTGATTATGCAAATATATAAATATATAACTCAGTTACCCTTTAGTTGAGCAATTTTGTAATAGAAGTTTTTCATGTTGTACTTCTTGTGGGTCGGTTATTCACGTAGGATTGTCCAATAGTGAATTAATGCAATATGAGTTGCAGCATAGATAACAATAAAGCTATTATTAGTTGGTTTTAATGAATTACAATCATATACGTCAATATCGAATTCTCAGATTTGCAATTGAGTAAGTAGATGCCTTTCGCTTCATTGCCGAGGTTGATTTCCACTTCGGTATTGAGAACTGCTTTAGCAAAAATCTGTTTTCCAGGCAGATCGGTAATGTAGATTTCAGTATATCCATCAAGATTTTCCACAACAAATAATCCATTATTCGGGTTGGGGTAAATCAATATGTCATTTTGGTGCTGTTCTGCAATTGAAACATTAACCTGGCCGGTATCAATCTTCCAAACCCCTCCTGCATTAATGCCGGCATAAATATAGTTTCCGTCTCTGTGAAGTGAAAGTATGGTTTGTCCGGGCAATCCGGTGCTGAACGATTCCCATATCTGATTGGTGCTGTTCCATGCGTAAACCAAGCCATCATTAGTGCCGGCTAATACCATTCCGGTATCAGCATATATGCAACGTATGAATTCGTTAGGGGATAAGCCGATAGAATTATTGGTCCAGCTTATGCTATTGTCTGAGGAAGTATAAACTCCTTGACTTCGGGTGCCGGCGTACAAAACTCCATTTTGATGGGCTATGCTCGTTATGGTATCGGTTCCTAAACCTGAATTGACTGTCTGCCAACTGACACCATTGTCATTGCTTTTGAAAATTCCTGCGTTTTGGGTTGCTGCATATATATTTGTGCCGTCGTAGCATAATCCATTAATGATATCGCTTGAAATTCCTGCTCCTGCGGCAGACCAGCTTTGCCCAGTATTGGTAGAGATAAATACACCTTCATCCCGGCTTCCGGCGTAAATTTGGTTGCCATCAAAGCAGAAACACTGAATCCAGTTGGTGTTTAGCCCAGTGTTGGATTGAAAAAAATTACTACCGTCGTTGGTTGAGCGATAAATGCCCAGCATATCGGTTCCGACAAGAACCAGGTCGCCGTTAGCAAATACCGTTCTACATTCTACGGTATATATGCCGGTGGCTTTTATCCATGTAGCTCCTTCATTATTGCTTCCATGAAAACCCGATCCGTGCGAAGCTGCTAAAACCCAGCTTGTACTCGATGCCATTGAGCCAATTCCTGTATAGAAACTATTGGACGCATTGCAAACTTGCCATGAACTTCCTTCGTTTGTGCTTCGGAAAATATGTCCGCTTCCTGCTCCGGAAAATACAGTGAAATCATTGGCTGAAATAGCCCATAAATCGTTTTCGCTTAATCCTGAATTTACCAATTGCCAGCTTGTAGCAGTGTCAGTGCTTTTGTACACGCCAGTTCCAAAAGAAGCTGTATATAGAATACCATTGGCATGGGTAAATCCTTTTACAGAAGATAGGGAAGTGGTTGAACTCTGCCAGGAGTTTGCGCTGTCTGCCGAAATGAAAACGCCCGAATTCAAGGTGCTGAGAAAAACTTTCCCTGCAAAGCAATGAATGGACATGATATTGGCTTCAGTAAGTCCACTGTTTACAGGAATCCAACTGGCTCCGTTGTCGGAGGAACGAAATAAACCGTCGAGATAAGTGCCTGCATAAACATTCACGCCATCATTGGCGAGGTAATAAATGTATTTTGCATTAAGACCGTTATTGGTATTTGTCCATGTTTGTCCGTTATCGTTGGAAGCGAAAATACCTTTCAAATAAGTGCCGGCGTAGATGGTTCCATTGCATTCGGTAAGTGTTTTGGTATAGGTGTTTTCAAGTCCGGTACCACTGCTCCACGATAATCCGTAGTTTGAGCTATGGAAGACATTCTCATCGGTGCTGACAAAAATGCTTCCGTTATGGAAAAGAAGTGATTTTGTATCACAACTATGTAGCCCGGTGTTTCTGAATTCCCAGTTTTGCCCGTTATCGCTGCTGAATAAAACCCCACCCCCTGTAGCAGCAA
Source organism: Marinilabiliales bacterium (assembly GCA_002869435.1). Taxonomy (GTDB): domain Bacteria; phylum Bacteroidota; class Bacteroidia; order Bacteroidales; family DTU049; genus BM518. The sequence goes on from PKSX01000259.1 coordinate 8,557, forward strand.
AAACGGTATCCCCAATGTTAATTATACTTCTGACATAACCCCCATTGGGTCCGTAGCAGGATGTCCACTGGGCGTAACCGTTTGAAAGAAAAGCGAAAAATACAATTACAGCAAATACGAGATTTCTCATGTGTTCGAAGATACAAATATTTCCGGTAAGCGTATTATTCAATTTAAACTGTCTGGATAGAAAAAATCCACGAAGCAATGCAACGGGGTATAATTCAGAAATGGGCCTTGGTGTTAAAAGGATCTGACCGGACGAATATAATAATTAGTATTCTTAGCCCGGTCTGTTTGAAGTCCATTTAGAAAATAATGAGTCCAGGCAGTATTACTTAAATTCTCCGTTGAACTCCAATAAGTTTGATCCATGAAGGCTAACCCCCCATTTGCAAGAGCAGTAGCGTCAATGACTGCTCTATTAGTATACAGTAATGCAAGTTCTTCTTTTGAGGGTAAATACCAGTCGCAATAAGAAATACCTCCTTCAGTAATTTGCAATTCGTTGCATATTCTTGCAGCATATGTACTGCCATCATCACCAATGGCAACTTGTGCAGCAATTATTATCGTTGTGTTTGCTGCACCGGCTCTGGGTCCATCAGCTTTGGCCTGCGTGTTCCCATCTGTACCGGCATACCATCTGTACACACCTCCAATGTCCTGTTTGGCACATACCAGTCCATGTTGACCCGTTGCATCGACCCAGAAAACAATTCCACCATGAGCAAAATCACCAATGGAATAGGTTGGATTAGCTGTATTTACAGCATTATCAACATATGTCTTAACTGCTTGTTCGGTCGGGACAGCGTCATCACTGTTGCCTGTCATGGTACCATCTGTTGAGATTTCATTGACTGAGGTTCCATTTTGTATCTTGAAGGTTCCGTTTACATCTAATTTAGTACTTGGGTCAATAACACCAATTCCAACATTTCCGGTATTCATTTCAAAAATTACATAGTCTGATGCATCATTTCTAATATGTAAATTATCATTGGCTGGCATATAGAAATACCAGTCTTCAGCAGTAGCCTGTGATGTTTCAAGTCTGATTCCGCCAGTAATACTGGTATTAGACATCTTTACGTGTAGCCTTGATGATGGAGTAGAAGTACCCAGACCTAATCGGTTCGTATTGTCAGACATATATATATCGGGATTATTATATGACCAGAAAGGTGTTGGTAGGTTGCTTAAATCATTATAATCACCACTGAAATCATCAGTAACATCGGTATCCCAGTTCGTGAAATCGGGGAGATTAGTTAATGAATAATAATCGCCGTCAAATCCGGCCGGGAGTTTCACATAACTGCCACCGGTAAGGTAAACAGTATCGTTGCTGATGGTCAGAATCTGTGCTTCGGTAAAAGAAGTCAGATATCCTGCATCATTGGTAAACGCACTGACATTTGTAGGCGCATTGGTTAAGCTGCTGTAATCACCATCAAAATCGTCAGTCACATCTGTATCCCAGTTTGTGAAATCGGGTTTGTTGGAAAGGGAGTTGTAGTCGCCATCAAATCCGGCTGGAAGTTTTGCAAACCCACCATCACTAAGATAAATAGTATCGTTGCTGATGCTGAGAACCTGAAGCTCATTGGTGTTTGAACCGTCTAACTCGACATCAAGTTTGTTGTTCCAGTACGCAGTATCGGTTCCGGTTATTCCGGCGGCAATTGAAGCCCCGAAAACAGGATCGGTTTCTGAAAACCCAGTTAAACTGTCCGCTGTGGCCGAATGTAGAGCAAAAGGCACGGAAACCAGCTGCGATGTACCAAACAATGTTCCATCCAGTGAAACTTCTATCCAATATGGTCCGTTTGCCCAGTCAATGGCTGCAAAA
>PKSX01000141.1 GCA_002869435.1 Marinilabiliales bacterium
AAGACTTCTGAAGTCTTACTACCAAGCCTAATTCAACAACTCATACGCCCTCACCGATTCGTGCAGAATCCTTTCTACATCTCTTGGTTTTGTATTATAACCGGTTTTCTGAGTAGTGCGTTGCCGGATAACCATAACCTCCACTCCGCTCTCCTCGGTATATTCCTTAATCACTTTCTCATCGGTCATGTGTATGGAATCCATTTTCTTTTTCAACCCAAAACCCTCCTTGTATACCTGTACGGTATAGAAATACGGATATGTTGTTGAACCCACATTATTCATGGATAATTGCCCATACATACCTAAAAAATCATCTGAGTCCTGCGGAAAACTCACTTTGAATTTTACTTCTTTCGGAACTGATGTTTTGATCTTTTTCTTGGTACCCAGCAATATCAGGTATTCAATTTTGGCACTGGGATACATAATCTCAAGCATTGTTGCTGCTTCCAATATTTTTCTGGCATATAAGACCGGCTTGGCCAGCATATCAAAACGTTTCATTCCGCTGAGAAACTGGGGCAGAAAGAGCACCAGCATATCCATTCCAATACACATCAGATATAAATTACTGACACCGGCCAGTATCAGAAAAAGTGAAGCTCCAATAAGCAGAATAAGAATTGCACCACCCAAACAGCCAGAACTTTCGTATAACGAAGTATCCCATTTGGCCAGCTTGCGTTTGGTATCGACAATCTGCTGCACCTGCTCACGGTTGATCTTTTGCCAGTCTGCACCGTGAAAGATGGAGTTTTTAACTACCCTTTTATCCACGCCTTTATACATCAGAAATATTGATGCAAGCAAAAGCGGTATCCATCCCGGTGTAGCCCATCCGGTTAATAATTGCCAGATAATTCCTCCGGCAATCAGGACAAGCGAAATAATCAGCCTGAAAACAAACGGGAAATTGGGTAAAATGTGAAAAATGACACTCTGATTCATATCTTAATGCATTAATTCTTTATTCTTTTCAAAAATCTTGTCCAGTTCACCATATCCGTTCATATTCCAGTACAACGGACAAGCGCCCTGACAGCTGTGAAAACTATCACACTCACGGCAAAGCGGATGCGTTTCCATTTTATTTCGGATCTGGGTCGAACGATCGGTATGCCAGATGCTTTCAAAATCATTATTGAGCAAATTGCCCATGGGCTCATCCCAGGAAGCACAAGGAATGATGTTTCCTTCCGGATCTACCGACAGCAACCCATCGCACGCAGCACAACCTTTATTTCCAAGACCGGCTGTTATGGTATTAAACATACACAATGGCAATGGCGAATACCACATAAATTCAATATCCTGCCGCTTCGATTCCTCGTAAATCTTCGTTACGATCTCCCCTGCCCTCGAATATGGCAACAAAATCTTCTCATGCTCTTTTGCAGATCCGGTGGGAATAACCAAATTCATGCTGAAACGAGCCATTCCAAGTTCTTTCAAAAATCCGGGCAAACGGACGGCCTCGTCTACATTTTCGAGCGAAAGCGTGGTATTGGTATGCACCCTTATATCTTCTGCTTCCAGGTGTTTTACTGCCTTCAGCAATTGCTGATATGCTCCCTTAACTCCGACAACAACATCGTGAGTTTCTTCAGTTGCACCTTCCAGACTCAGCTGTGCAGAATCCAGACCAGCTTCTTTCATGGCTTTGGCCAGTTTTTCATCAATAAGATATCCGTTGGAAATAAGATTGACCCGCATATCGATCTCTTTAGCATATGCAATGAGTTCCGGAAGATCTTTTCTTAGCGTGGGCTCACCACCGGTAAAGCTGATGCTTGGCACCTGCGCCTGAAAACGGATTTTATAGATGAGTTCTTTTAGCTCGGCAGTCGATAATTCAGTAGCAGCGGCATCGCGGGTGCAATTGATTCCTGCATAGCAAAATGAACAACGGAAATTACAACGATAGGTGACTGCCAACTCACTTAATACAGGCAATGAAGTGAAAGGCGCCACTAAAGGCTTCTTCTCCACCGCCGGATTTAAGGTGTGAACATCAAGTTCATCATCGAGCGATTTGCGTACAGCACTCAGAAAATAATAAATATCATCGGCTTTTTCTACATCATGATTGATTTTACCAAGAATATCGGAAATGCTGTTTCCATCGAGCAGCTCACGCAGAATTGCAGCACCCATTGGATTGAGTTTCTGCACCACATTGGGACGCTTAATCAGAACAGCATCTTCCTGCCTTACAAAAATGTAAGGTTTCACATTTGAGATAAACTCATCGACCCAGGAGAAACGCTCGTCCATAATTAAGTTTTAATGTGATCCTCCACTCACACAAGCCGAATGACACGCAGAGTGACAAGCACTGTGACACGCCGAATGACAGGCACTATGACAAGCCGAATGACATGCATCGTGGCAAGCAGCATGACAGACATTCATATCCGGAATGATATCGCTGTGAATATCCTTATAAATCACATGATCGTCATTGATCGGAAAGCTGTGTTCATACACAATCGGATCTTTCTGAAACGGCACAAAATGGAAGTAATGATGATTGAAATAATAATAATTGAACCAATCGTCGTAAACCTGATCTTTTTCATCTACGTGCATACGTTCGGGTGCACCATCGCGGCCAAGTTTTTCCAGATAGCGATCCATCAGACCCTGATAATATGCTTTTGTGGCTTCCACATCACAATCCCAAGCTTTTTCGCGTATATTTCCGATGGCTTTGTTCATAATAGCCTGTAGTTCCTCTTGCGAGAAATATTCATCATCAGCCAAAGCCTCGAAAAACATTTTTTCATAATCCGATTCGAAAGACTCGGGTGTATCCAGAATTTTCACTTTTAACGGGTCCATGGAAAGAACCTGCAAATATTTTTGTGCTTCGAATGATGAGAGAATAGAGCTGAAAATCCGTTTTATCGGTAACTCCATATAGAATGCAATCTCAATAAAATCGAGGTTTTTGCATACTTTTCCTTCCACCTGAAATGTAGAAAGCTCAACCTTTGGCGGGGTCCAGTCAAGGTGTTCCCATCCCATGGTCTCAGCCTGCACTCTGGCTTTGTTCAGAGCTTTGCCTTTCATCAGAATATAGAGTACAAAAAGGATCAGCAAGAGAACTGCCAGTCCGATAAACAACTCAGGAGAACCCTGGTAATCACGGTTGTCTCTATAATAATTATCCTCCTCCTGATAATAATCGTCAGGATTATAAGACCCAATGGCTGCAAAATCGCGGGTATCAAACCATTCGCGGGGCATATAAAACTGTACGCGCAAAGAATAATCACGCCCTGGATCTTCTTTATAGACCAGCATCATCAGGCGGCCCGATTCATGAATCTGATAATCTATTTTATAGCTGGAGTTCATCCACTTCTCAGTCAGAATAATATTCTGATCATAGACCGTCTGACGAACATTCTGAGTAAATTCAGGATAAAACGGGAATAGGATCTCGAGTGAATAATGCTCCATATTATTACCGTCGGAATCCCAGATCATGGGCGACCAGTTCATCACCACAAGTTCGGTTCCGTCGGTTGACATGGTTGTATCCACATATCCGGCCTCGGCCATATCGGATTCGAACCAGAAAAAATAAGTTACATATCCGTGACTGACTCCTTCTCCATTGGCCAGTACGATATCGTATTTTTCATCTGAGACCCATGAAATATCAAGGTCGTATGAATTTCCTGCAGCATCCACAGCATAGGATTTATCGGAAAAGGCATGAATATGCAGTTCATCCTGACTGTCGAAATAGAAACCGTGCAATTCGCCTGAAACAACGCGATAGCGAACGGTATATCCTATTACACAGGTTCCGTCATCCTGAAGATCGACGGAGCATTCCACAAATTCAATTTTACCGGATCCCGAGAATGCCGGCAATTGCCAGAGGAGCAGGAAGATTAAAACAAGCGATTTAACTGAAAAACGCATAGATATAATGTTTTATAGGAGTCTTTTTTGCTATGTACAAACCTACGAAAAAATATAAAACAATGTCACTTCGAGCGGAGTCGAGAAGCGGCATTGTTTTTCCAAAAAAGCTATCAAGTTCTCGACTCCGCTCGAACTGACAGCTTTTTTTCGATATTCAAATAATTATTCTTATATTTTAATCGAATTAAACGACGATATTCTAATCAAACATGATCTTTCACTTCCGATCATACTACAGCCTGCGCTTCGGAACGCTGTCTCCAAAAGAGATTGCGAAAGAAGCCGTGAAAGCAGGCATCACCAAACTCCTGCTGGCCGACATCAACAACAGCACCGCATGGAGCGATGTGTACCGCGCCTGTAAAGATGAACGCATAGACTTTGTGGCCGGCATGGAAATCCGCAAAAACGGGCATCTGCTCTACATCTGCATCGCCCATAACAACAAAGGGTTTCAGGAAATCAACGAATACATGACCCGTTGCAATCTACAAAAAACAAAACCGGCAGATCATGCCCCGCCATTTAATAACGTTTTTGTACTCTACCCTCTCGAATACGGATATCCGGAGCAATTGCGCGATAATGAGTACATCGCAGTGCGCTCCTCATTGATGAACCGCCTGGTGCAAAACCGCTACCGCAAATTACTGCATCGCATGGTGGCATGGGCTCCCATTAGTTTCCGTAGTAAAGACGATTACGATGTACACCGCCATTTGCGCGCGGTCGACAATAATTGTCTGCTTCCCATGCTCAAAGACTTTATGCTGGCTGCCGAAGATGAATACCTTACCGATATCGACAGCATCCGTGCCCGCTTTACCCACGAACCCGTTTTACTGCAAAATGCAGAAGAAATCCTCCGCCAATGCACATTCGACATAGACCTGCATGCCACCCGCAATAAGAAAGTTTTTACCGGCAGCCGGTACGATGATAAACTTCTACTCGAAAAACTCACTTTTGACGGTTTTCCGTTCCGCTACCCCGGCGAGCCCGATCACGTGCGCAAGCGCATAGAAAAGGAACTGGAAACCATAGACCGGCTGGGCTTTTCTTCGTACTTTCTTATGGCGTGGGATATTGTGCGTTATTCCATGTCGCAGGGATTTTATCACGTAGGCCGCGGCAGCGGAGCCAACAGTATAGTAGCCTATTGTCTCTACATCACCAATGTGGACCCGGTGGAACTCAATCTGTATTTCGAGCGATTTATCAACCCCAAACGCACCAGCCCACCCGATTTCGACATCGATTTTTCGTGGAAAGACCGGGATCAGGTTCAGGAATATATTTTTAAACGTTACGGTAGCCGCCACACCGCACTGCTGGGCATGATGCAAACTTTCAGAGATAAATCCATTTATCGCGAACTCGGCAAGGTATACGGCATGCCCAAAGCTGAGATAGATGCCATGGTTGAAGAGCGCAAAACACTCAAGGCCGAAGACGAAGTGGTAAAAAAGATCATCTCAGTAGCCAAGTCCATACACGAGTTCCCGAATCTGCGCAGCATCCACGCAGGAGGCATCCTTATTTCCGAAGACCCCATAACCATGTATTCGGCACTCGATTTACCGCCCAAAGGACTCCCCACCGTGCAGTGGGATATGTACACCGCCGA
>PKSX01000074.1 GCA_002869435.1 Marinilabiliales bacterium
CCGAGGCATTGAAAAACCTGAGTGCATCTGAAAAAGTGCTGCAAAGAGTCAGCTACTTTGTGCAAAACCCTGAAATGATTGACCAATACCCGCTTGAAAAGAACAGACAGGCCTATCAATTGCTCATCATTACTCCGGCTTCGCTGGAATCGGGTTTCGACAGTCTTGTAGATTACTACACATCAGTAGGCATTACATCGCAGGTGACCACGGTTGAGAGTATTTATGCAGGAACAAGCGGAACCGATAATCAGGATAAAATACGCAATTACATTATTAGCGAGTACCAGACCAATTCGATTGAATATGTGCTACTGGGCGGTGATATTGAGCATGTGCCTGCCCGTGGTTTCTACTGTTATGTGAATTCAGGCAGTGGATACGACGATTATGATATTCCTGCCGATCTATACTACTCAGCCCTGGACGGCGATTTTAATTTCGATGGAGATGCGGTGTACGGAGAGGTTGGCGACTCGGCCGATTTGATGCCGGAACTTGCCGTGGGGCGTTTCCCGGTGAGCGATTTACAGGAGCTGGAAAACATGGTGCACAAGAGCATCTGGTATCAGAAATACCCTGTACAAGCCGACATGAACAAGCCTTTGTTCCTGGGGGAACTGTTATTGGAAGATCCGCTTACATTAGGACAGGATTACCTGAATCTCCTAATCGATGATCACAATGATAACGGATACACCACTTCGGGAATACCGTCTGCCACCAATACCATCGACAGTCTGTATGATTACTGGATTGATCCCCCGGGATATACTGATGAATGGACACTAGGAGATTTGAGTACAGCAGTAAACAGCGGCAGTTCGTTTATACATCATGTTGGCCATTCTTCTGAGACCTATATGATGAAAATGCCTGATTTTATTGTAAACGACAACACATTTCCCAATCTTGACGGCTCAACTCACAGTTACGGGCTGCTATACACACATGGTTGCCTTTGCGGTGCATTCGATTACGACGATTGCATTGCAGAAATATCGGTTACATTAAGCACTTTTTTGGCTGCAGCCATATGTAATTCGCGTTATGGCTGGTTTAATGAAGGAAGTTCCGAAGGTCCGTCGCAGCATTTGCACCGTGAATTTGTAAATGCAATATATAATCCGTCGCTTAACCTCTACAATATCGGCGATGCCTTTGTGATGTCGAAAATTGCCACAGCTCCATGGGTTGATCTTCCGGGCGAATACGAGCCCGGAGCACAGCGCTGGGTGCATTACGATAATAATATTCTGGGCGATCCTGTTTTGCGCATCTGGGTAGATGGGACTCAAACTTCTGTTGCGGATGAAACTGTGGTACAGCCCAATGTATATCCTAATCCTTCAACAGGTATATTCACTCTTGAGCTTGAGTTGGATGCGGATATCCGCGTGCTATCGGTAGATGGAAAATGTGTGTATTCGGCTTCGCTGGTGGCAGGAACACATGAGCTTGATTTGAATGCACTTCAATCGGGAGTATATCTTCTGGAAGTCTTTTCTGATTTTGAGAGCAGTACAACGAAACTTATTATTCGTTAATACATTACGACAATTTTTTACACAAAAGAGTAGAGACAAGGCATGCCTTGACTCTACAACGAGAATATCAGCGTGAATTCGTTTTGTCAGCGTTAATCCGCGTCTCTTTCCACTTTCCACTATAATTACGTACCTTTGCAATCCAAATCTGAAAAAGATGATCTCTTTTAAGAATGTAAGAAAGATTACTACGCACGTCCTTCAGGAGATGAAGTTGAAAGGCGAAAAGATTGCCATGCTTACCGCATACGATTTTTCCATGGCTAAAATTCTGGATTCTGCCGGTATAGATATTATCCTTGTTGGCGATTCTGCCTCAAATGTTATGGCAGGCTATGACACTACCTTGCCTATTACTCTGGATAACATGATATATCATGCAGCATCGGTAAAAAGAGCTGTTGAAAGAGCGTTAGTGGTAGTTGATCTTCCTTTCGGGACTTATCAGGGCGACAGCAAGGAAGCGCTGATTTCTGCAATACGCATCATGAAAGAATCGGGAGCCAGTGCTGTTAAACTTGAAGGCGGAGCTGAAGTAGTAGAAAGCATTGAACGTATTTTATCTGCAGGAATTCCCGTAATGGGCCATTTGGGACTTACACCACAGTCAATTTATAAATTCGGAACATACAGTGTTCGTGCCACAACCGACAAAGAAGCCGAAAGTCTGAAAAAAGATGCTCTATTGCTGGAAAAAGCAGGCTGTTTTGGAATAGTACTTGAGAAAATACCTGCCAAATTAGCCGGCGAAGTGAGCAGCAGCCTGAATATACCAACCATTGGAATCGGAGCAGGATCTGGTGTTGACGGGCAGGTTCTTGTATTTCATGATATGCTGGGAATAAATCAGGAGTTCTCACCAAGGTTTTTGCGCCGTTACCACAACCTTTTTGCAGAAATCACCGGTGCGGTAACCAATTATATTCACGACGTGAAAAACGAGGACTTCCCCAACGAACGTGAGCAGTACTAGGATGAAAAACTCCTCCCCGATTACAGAACGCATTCTTTTCGAAGACAACCACATCATTGTGGTTCAGAAAATGCCCGGAGAAATATCTCAGGGTGATAAAACCGGCGACCCGAGTATTCCGGATTTACTTAAGCTTCATCTGAAAAAGAAATACAATAAACCAGGGAATGTTTTTCTGGGCGTAGTGCACCGCATTGACAGACCTGTTGGAGGTGTTATGGTTTTTGCGCGCACTTCAAAAGCACTAAGCAGGCTAAACGATGCCGTTAGAACCGGAAAATTCAATAAAACATATCTGGCTGTTACCCATGGCGTGCCGCCCGAATCGGAAGGACAGCTCAAACACCTGCTGGCCAAAAATCAAAAGCTGAATAAGAGTTTTGTTTCCGACAGCAATGATAAATTTGCCAAGGAAGCTATTCTTAATTACAGACATATCGCCAGTTCAGATCGTTATCATCTCATTGAAGTGGATCTGCTAACCGGCCGGCATCATCAGATTCGTGTTCAGTTGGCAGCCTCAGGTTGTATCATCAAAGGCGATTTAAAATACAATGCCCCCCGTTCCAATCCTGATGGAAGCATATCGCTCATGGCCTGGAAACTTGAATTTGAGCACCCGGTGAGCAAAGAAATGATGGAATTCAGGGCAAAACTTCCTGATGAAGAGCCCTGGCAGACGCTTGGGGAGGAGTTAAAGTAGAACGTAGAACGGAAAACGTAGAACGTACTTTGAACTTAGACGCAGATCTACGCTGCCACTTCCTCTTTACGGATTTACGCTGATTACATAATCAGCTTGTGTTTTTGACTCTGTATTAAGACTTCGGAAGTCTCCGGCTGATACCAATTAAAATCCGTGTTAATCAGTAATTATATATAAACAGCGTTTATCCGTGTCCACATTCAACGATTCTTTATATTTGCAAACAAAAAAATGCAAATCAGCATCGACATTTCGTATTACCCGCTCACAGAGAAATATCTTGAGCCGATTAAAGCCTTTATTGCCAACCTGAATTCATACGAGGAGATCAAAGTACAAACCAACGGCATGAGCACACAGGTTTTTGGCGAATACAATACTGTAATGGGCATCATTACCGATGAAATTGAACAAGCCATGGAGCTGCCGCACAGTATTTTCATTTTGAAAATGGCCAACGCCACCCTCGATACCTACACGCCCGAAGATTAATGGAAATCGTCCTCAACTGGATTACCGAAAACTGGTTTGAACTTAGTGCCGCTGCATTAGGTATTGTTGCCATATTCCTTCAGATTAAGCAAAATGCCTGGTACTGGGGGGTATCCATAATAATGGTAACCATGTACATATGGGTGTACATACAAGCCAAACTATATGCCGACATGTCACTTCAGGTCTACTTTCTGATTGTTGGCATCTACGGCTGGTGGGCATGGCTTTTCGGAAAGAAAGTAAAGGAAAGCCGCAAAGCTATCACGGTAAGCAGAATCACAAATATTCAGTGGATAGTAATCAGCCTTTTTTGTGTAGGCTCGTTCTTCCTTATCGCCTGGATTCTTATTGATTTCACTAATTCAGACGTACCCTACTGGGATGCTTTTACAACAGCTCTTAGCTTTGCCGCTACATGGATGCTGGCCAGAAAGAAAATCGAAAACTGGCTCATTTGGATTGTTGTGGATCTTACTTCCAGTGTAATCTATTTCTACAAAGGACTATATCCCACCATGGGTTTATTCATATTCCTGACCATCATGGCTGTTATTGGCTATCTTGAATGGAAAAAAGACCTGAAAAGTGAGTAAACCAGTGTATAAAATAGCAATTACGGGTCCTGAGAGTACAGGAAAATCGACTTTATCAGCCGAACTGGCAAAACATTTCAACACTTTATGGGTTCCTGAATATGCAAGAGAATATATCGGATCATTAAAAAGAGATTACACTGCACGTGACATAGAGGTTATTGCCAAAGAGCAGGTGCAGCGCGAAAAGGAATTATTGAAATATGCAAACAGATTTTTGTTTTGCGACACCGATCCACTGGTTTGTCATATCTGGCATTTAGTAAAATACGGAAAACCAAGCGATGCTATTTCAAAACTAATGAAAGAAACAAAATACGACCTGATTTTACTTTGCGATATTGATATGGAATGGGAATACGATCCAATGCGCGAGCATCCTGATAAAAGAGAATGGCTGATGGAAAAATACAAATCGGAACTAAAGAATCTAACCAGAGAGTATCAACTCATTACAGGCAATGAGAACAAGCGCACAGACCATGCGAATTCTGTTATTCAAGCGTGTATTAATCAGTAATTTTTCATAACTTTGTTATTATTAAGTAGATATAATGAACGACAAAACTGTTTTTCATAAATTGTTTTATTAAATCTTGCAATGACAAAAGAGTGCCCATAACGATAAATACACTTAGACATGAGAAAATCAATATTCACTGCCTTTCTGGTTTCTTTCTTTCAACTGGTTATTGCACAGCAGTTCACATTACAATCATCCATAACTTTCACTGGGGTTAATTACGGAAGTAATAAATGTGCCGGGTTTGTAGATGTAAACAATGACAATTGGCTGGATGTATTTTTTTCAGGTGGTATAGATATAATAGGCATCGAAGGTTTTACGGGAATATATACCAATAACGGAAACAATACATTCACTCCCCTTGCCGGTCTGCCGGTTGCTGATTTTTTCTCGGATGAGGTTGATTGGATGGATTTTAACAATGACGGCTACATTGATTTCCTCATTTCTTCCGGAGGTCAGACTTTTTCGCTTAGTGACGGGACACATCTGTTAAAAAACAATGGAAATAGTACATTTACAGAAGTCTTTTATATCCCAAGGGGGGCCGCGCTTGCGTGGGGTGATTACAATAACGATGGTTTGACAGATTTTACACTTGGAGAGGGCGCATATTATACCAGCCCATATACAGTTCAGCTATACATGAATTTGGGCGATACTACTTTTGTTCCAGATACTAATAATGTTTTTC
>PKSX01000233.1 GCA_002869435.1 Marinilabiliales bacterium
AGCAACAATAATGAAAAACTAAGAATAATTAGCGTTTTTGAAGTTGACAACAGTCTGGAAATTAAATTTAATACACCTTTTAAAGGAACGCATAGAATTGAGATCTACGATATTTCAGGAAGAATTATAACACATCAGGAAATCATGTGTGAAAGAGGCTGCAACAGCGCAAGAATAGAAACAGACAAATCAGGACTAATTATTATCAAAATTATGAATGAAACAGATTATGTAATACACAAATTCTTAAACTAATTTAACCCCAAACTCAGAAAAGCCCTTAAACGGGCTTTTTTTATGCTCTTTTATTAAATTATCGACTGATGTGACACGTATATCCCTTTACAAGTCTTCTACATTAACATTATTCCTCAATAATTCTGTTGCAACTTATCACATATTTTGGCTAATGGTCAATAAATAGCAGATTGAATTCGACCATTGATATATATTTGCCGATGTATTTTTCCGGCAGCGGATAGAAAATGAAGACGATATGAAAAGTACATTTATCATTATTGCAATTGCATTTGTATTCATTTCGGGCAGACATACTTCAAACTATGTTAATCGTGGTGAAACAAGTGAATATTGTACTAAAGCAGGCATAAGTATTGAAAAGAAAAGCACATTAAACTTACATGCCGTATTGCAAATTAAACAAAACACAAACGACAACAAGTGGGAGCATATTGATGTATACTCTCACATGATAATATAACAGGAGCCAAAACAGAACAATTACATTCATTTTTTACATTTATTGATCATAATGTATTTAACCCCCTTAAAAGCCCGACTACGGGCTTTTTTTAATTTTTGTTAATGGTTTAGTAATGTAAAGTTTAATTAATACATTTGCGTGTTGTAGCTAAAGATAATTCAGATGCTTCTTTTGCGTATTGGGGTTTTTAAAGTATTATTGGTATTTGTTGCTTTGCAGGTCACCATGTCTGGGCTGCATGCTCAAACTGACACCATTAGTGTAAACTCACAAAAAGATGAAGATGGTGAGTTTAAATATAATTATTATGAAAATCCGGAATTAAACGGAATAATAAGACATCTTGAAACTCAATACATGGGATCAGATGAGCTTCCGAGTGCGATTGATGTCTTTCTAAAAGCTGTAATTCTACACGAACACAAAAGCATTAAAATTGGCGATAATATTGAAAATCTGGGTTGGACTCTGATAGATATCGGCAATTCATTTTATAATATTCAGGATTATTTATTTGCAGAAAAAGTGTTTGAAAAAGCACTGTTTTTGTTCAACCAGTCAAAAAGCGAATTGGGAATAATCACAGCCATTAACAACATAGGCTTGTGCAAGCTTAACCTGAATCAACCGGAAAAAGCTTTAATTGCTTTCAGGAAAATGCTTGAGTTTTCAAAGAATGTAAAAGACAATGCCCGTATTTACGCATCAACCATATATATTGGCATGTCGTTGAAGAATGCAGGAAATTACAAGGAAGCAATAAGTACATTATTATCGCTTGACAATGCATCACTTGTCCTTGTGGAAGGAGAACTTATACAACTGCGAAACCTTCAGCTTGGAGAAACATATCTTGAAATTGAAGAAGAAGACTCCGCCCTCTATTATTTCAACCTGGTTTTGACAGACACTTTAACAGATGGCAATTATTACAATGCATTTGCGCTGTTGAGCATAGCAGAGATGGAGTTTAACAAAGCCAATATTAACAAAACTATTTCTCTGGCTGAAAACGCATATTCATTGGTTACGTCTGACCAGTTTAAATCAATGAAGGCCAACATTTGTGAGCTTTTGTACAAATCGTATAAAACAAAAGGGAACAATGACAAGGCCTTGTTTTATTTTGAAGAATTTCAATCAACAAGAAATGACATCAACAAAAAAGAAATACAGAGTTTTGTTGAGAATTATAACCGAAAACTGGAGCGCATTGGAATCAAACACGAGCTCAATGAAATTAAACGTCAAAAGAACATAGCCAATGCCGAACGAATGAACCAGCAAAACCTTGCCGTATTTTTGGTAATTATGGCTATTTTGCTTGTTGTATCTCTTTTCAGCAGTAAAAACTTTTATTCACGAACAAATATTTTATTCAACCACGTACAATCATATACTCCATGGCAAAAAATTCTGCTTTCAGTTTCATTTCTAATATACTTTACTACATTCTATTACCTGTTTTTACCATTGGGAAATGCTCTTGAAATAAAAGAGCTTGACATATATTACAGATTAATTCCCGGGCTGATATCCTTTATGCTGAGTTCTGTCTTTTTTGTTTTATTCAACCTCACACAAAAAAGAACACGCCGGGCTGAACTTAAGGAGAACCCCTATACATATTATATAATTGCCGCTTTATTTCTGGCCTCCTGGTTATTGCAATACACATATTATTTATCCCATAATATTAGTGGAATAAACTTCCTCTTATCACTTGCACTCGTAATACTAGCTTCATTTATCGTACCTCTTTATGCGTTTATATTGCTTGTAGAGAATGTTATTCTTAGGCAAATTGACAACATATCGAAATCACTGAATCAGGACATCAGCGACATAAATATGAACTATATGCCTAGTGAAGCCACCATTACAATTGCGTCTGAAAAAACCAAAGGCAAACTAACATTCAATGTTTCGAAGCTGATCAGCATCGAAGCCAAAGGGAATTATTGTATGTTCAATTTTGATGAAGATGAACGTTTGTCGACAGAAATGCTGCATATCACCATGAAATCTCTAGAAGAGCAACTCGAAGAATACGAGCACATCATTCGCTGTCATAAGTCCTTTTTTGCAAACATTCACAAAATAGATAAAGTGTCAGGAAATTCAAGAGGTTATTTTCTCCATCTCAAACATTGTACTGATTCTATGCCCGTTTCACGAGGATACCAGAAGAAAGTCATGGTAAAAATCCGAGAAGCAAAAGAACACATTTCATCAAAATAATATCGTATTTCATCAAAGCCTGATGTTACTTGTCATTATTTGTTTCACCACAAATAAAATGACCCTATTGTTTTATCAAGTCAAAGTAACTTGCACCCAAGTTCAACAAAATTATAGACGAACATGGGGAATTTTACAATGAGGGCTTTTACATTATTACTGTTAATCTCTGCATTTTTCACAGAGTCTTTTGCATGCACGCAAACCATACGGCTAACTGACACATTTGGTGATGGCTGGAACGGAGGAGCTGTAACAGTTTCAGTCAACGGAACACCTGTACTTACAGACATCACTCTGGCCAGCGGGTCAGGTCCGCAGGATTTCACTTTCGCTGCAAATAATGGTGATTTAATTAATGTAACCAGATCCATAAACGGGTCATACGATTATGAAATGCGGGTGGAAATACTTGATAACTGCGGAAACACCATACTCGCAACACAGGAGCCATTAGATGCACCAGGACTTGATGTAATTGCCGTTTGTAATGCCCCAACTGTTCCTGGTCTTGCAACTTATAATTCCCCGGCAAACGGAGCAAGCGGAATAAGCACTTGCGGAACAACTCTTACGTGGACGGCCCCTGCAAGCACAGGCTGCGATGCTGCCACCTCATACGATGTCTATTTCGGCACAGCTGCATCACCTCCCTTTGTCACCAATACCACCTCATTAGATTATTGCACAGGTGCTCTGAGCACATCAACAACCTATTACTGGAAAATAGTACCAAAAAACGCTGTGGGCGATGCCGTAGGCGCTACCACGTGGTCATTCACCACAAGCGCTTCAGCTTGTGTTCCATGTACGCACACAATTCGTTTAACAGACACGTTTGGAGATGGATGGAACGGTGGAACAGTTACGGTAACTGTTAATGGTACACCGGTGCTAACTAACATTACTATTGCAAGTGGGTCAGGACCTGAAGATCACACATTCAGTGCCGGTTCTGGGTCTGTAATAAATGTAACAAGAACTGCGGATGGGTCTTTCCCAACTGAAATGAGGATAGAAGTTTTAGATAACTGTGGCAATTCGATTCTGGTCACTCAAGAACCATCAAATTCACCAGGAATAAATTGCATTGGAGCATGCGGAACGCCTTCTGTTCCGGACTGTGCTTCAAACCCAAATCCTGCTAACGCAGCAACAGGAGTATATGCATGTGGGGTAACCTTATCATGGACGGCACCGGTAAACACAGGTTGTAATGCAGCAAACTCATATGATCTGTATTTCGGAACAACGCCAAGCCCTGGTTTATTGACAAATACGACATCAACAACATATGCATTTGCTAGTGCTTTAGCCGATAATACTACATATTACTGGAAAGTCGTTCCAAAAAATGCAAGTGGCGATGCCACAGGTTGCCCTATCTGGAGCTTCACGACCGGAACTTCGGCAAATCCCAGTTATTGTCTAATCGGAGATGCCACAAATTACCCGGCAGGAGGCACAAACTGTGCTCAAATGACCGGCGAAGTTATGAACCAGACCGGATGTATATGGAATAGAGGCACCATTAGTTTTGCCAGCCCTTTTGACTATACCGTAAACATGTATTTCGGGAACAATGTTGGGGGCGCAGACGGCTGTGCCTTTGTGTTTCAAAATTCACCTGCCGGAATTTCATCCTGTGGAAATAGTGGCGGCCAACTTGGAGCCGGAGGTATTTCAAATTCTGTAATCATTGAATTCGACACGTACGATAATGATTTCCCTACTCACCTCTATGATATGTCTGAAGATCATACAGCAATTGAGATAGATGGAAACCTGCAAAATGGCGCCCCATTCTGCGGCCCTGTTCAGGCAGATCCACTCGATGCATTTCTCGATGATGGTCTTATTCACGCGCTGCGCGTCACCTGGGACCCGGGAACACAAGACTTAGCTGTATATGTTGACGGAAGCCAGCGTCTTGTTTGTAATTACGACTATATCAACAATGTTTTTGGCGGAAATCCAAATGTATTCTGGGGCTTTACCGGTTCAACCGGGGCATTAACCAACCAGCAATACTTTTGCCCGGTAAACATTCCTGTACCAGTAGAAATGATGGATTTTTCAACTGAATGCGCTATGGGTAAGCCAGTCCTCACCTGGTATACAGCAAGTGAAACCAATAATAATTATTTTAAAATTGAGCGATCTGCCGATGGTGAATTTTTCGAAGAAATTGGCCATGTAAACGGTGCAGGAAACAGCAATAGCACAATTATGTATCAGTTTATTGACGAAAGCGCCCCTCAGTCAAAAAATTACTACCGACTAAGTCAAATAGATATTGACGGAACACTAACTGAGCTCGGCACCAGTTTCAACGATTGTACTGAAGATCAAACACTGCTCGATATTGTTGGCTTTGACACACATGGCGGAACTAGTCTTACAGTAAATTTCAATACTGGGTTTAACGGACAACACATTATTGAACTTTATGATTTAAGCGGAAAGCTGATTGAGCAAAATGCAATAATATGCCTTGAAGGATTCAATCAGGCCGATTTTTGTAATCTGCCTTCATCCGGAGTATATAT
>PKSX01000166.1 GCA_002869435.1 Marinilabiliales bacterium
CACTTGGAGAGGGCGCATATTATACCAGCCCATATACAGTTCAGCTATACATGAATTTGGGCGATACTACTTTTGTTCCAGATACTAATAATGTTTTTCCAACAACAACAGAAATTGTGAAACGGGTAAAGTTTACCGACTATAATAATGATGGATATCTTGATCTGATTGTAATTAGGGGTGGTGCACCTCCGTCATTATATCATAACAACGGAGACGGAACATTTACCGAAAATCCTGCATTTAATCTATTATCAAATAGCAAAAACGCATTGTCGCTTATTGATTATAATAACGATGGATATTTAGATATCTATAACGGGCGTGCGGATATTTTTATCAATAACTCAGGGATTGGTAGTTATTCGAGTATTTCTTTAAATTCTGTTATAAGTCTCGACGGTGGAAATGACATGGGTGATTATAATAACGACGGATTACCCGATCTGATTATGAGTGGATCTGTTTCGTGTGCTTCAAAGATTTATCGCAATGACGGCTCGAATAACTTTACTCTTACTGGAGATACCATAACTCCTTTGTCACTTAACAGTACTGATAAATGGGGAGACTATAACAATGATGGATTTCTCGATATTGTGTTAGCAGGACATGGTTTAAGCCAGATGGACAAATACTCAGAATTATACAAAAATGATGGTTCAGGAACAGCCAACACACCACCAAGCGCACCGTTGAATTTACAAGCCGTAACTGATGGTTGTAACTCGGCAACATTATCATGGTCGGCAGCATCAGACGCTCAAACCAATGTAAATGCCCTAACATACAATGTCAGAATTGGAACTTCCCCGGGAGGACAGGATATAGTTAGTTGTATGTCTAATACAGCCACAGGGTTCAGGAGAATTCCTTCAAACGGTAATGCTGAATGCAGAACATTCTTCATCATCAAAAATCTTGCAGCCGGAACATATTATTGGTCGGTACAAGCCATAGATCAAGCTTATGCAGGCGGACTTTTTGCTAGTGAAGATAGTTTCATTGTAACCCCGCTTTCTATGCCTATAATTAACGATACATTTTTATGTGGGCCGGGCACTATTGTATTAATAAACAATAGTATATACGAATCTTATTGGTATGATGTTCCTGTTGGCGGAACCCCCGTTGACACAGGCTTTGTATTTACGACACCATATCTATCGTCGGCAGATACGTTTTATGCTACCGTGTTTTCGGGTATTTGTGAAAGCGAGCGAGATACAATTATTATCAATCTGTTTACACCTCCTTCAGTCACATTCATATGGACAGACTCTGTTTATCTTAGTGACCCACCATTTGCTCTTTCGGGGGGTAGTCCACCCGGAGGAATTTACAGCGGACCTGGAGTAAGCGGTGGAGTTTTTGATCCTGCTTCAAGCGGTACAGGCTCCCATATAATCAATTACTCATATACTGACGGGAATGGATGTTCTGATTCCGATACAGCTTTGGTAAATGTATACAGCCTAACTGGATTGAGTGAAGACTTCTCATCACAAGTTAAATTCTGGCCAAATCCCTCAAACCGATATCTTTATGTAAGTTGGAATGCATCAGCTAGATATTCCCTTATGCAAATCTTTAATCAACAGGGCTCGGAAGTAGGACGAAAAATCCTTTATGGGTCAGAAGTAATATTAGATATTAGTAAACTTGAACATGGGACCTATATTGCTTTATTAAGCGGTGAAACAAGACAGTATTTCAAATTCATTAAAGAATAAACTTCTGCTATTTAACGATAAACTCAGGATGGCCTAAAATATTATTCTGGTAATTAACAAAGATTTACATATGTAGTTTTCTATATTTGGTTACTTTTGAAAATCACAAACCTTAACCAGATTATTATGAAAAAACTTGCATTAATTGCGATGATCGCAGGATCATTTATTATTGCTTCCTGCGGAGGAGGTAAAGAAAATAATGACGAAAATACCGACAGCACCCAGGTTGTTGAAAAAACCGCAAAGGATGTTTGCGTTAATGAAAACCAAATTTCCTTAGTAGTACATAAATACCCAGCGGGTGACGATAAAACCATTGAACTTGAAATGGAAAACTTTGATGTTTTAATGTACACCTATACATATAAAAATGATAGCGCTGCTGAATTCAAACTAAGCAATTATACTGAGGAAGAGTTTAATGAAGAACTTCAACCCGGACAAGTTGATATTGAAGTAACTCTGTATTCACACAATGGCAAATTACTTGAGCCGGCATCATATCCATATCATGGATCATCGGATAATGATTTCTACTCATATGTAACAATCTACACCAATGAAGGTAACGCATATTTTAATGGAGTAGTCGGAACTCAGGGTGACGTAATCATCGATTTTATTGATGAAGATAATATCTGCGGATCATTTAACCTTAATGTGGATAACCCGGATGATGCTAGTGTTGGAACCGTAAAACTCAATGGAACATTTTCCATTCTAAAATAACAGCATTTAAAAATTCAAAAGAAGCCTGCTATTACTTGCAGGCTTTTTGTTTTTTTGCGAAATAGAATCTTATTAGCTGTATTCACGAAATAATTCGTTAATTTTGTCCTATTAACCAATAAATTTGAACGATGAAAAAACTCGCATTAATTGCAATGATCGCCGGATCATTTATTATTGCTTCCTGCGGAGGAGGTAAAGAAGAAAACAATGATAATAACAACGACAGCACACAGGTTGTTGATGAAGTAACTGCGGAGGACGTTTGTGTTAACGAAAACGCAATGACTGTAACCGTCAAAGATCACGAACTAAACGACAACACTGATTTTGTATTTGAAACGGCCAATTTTGAAGTAAAAATGGACGACTACAAATATGTAAATGACAGTACTGCTGAATTTACACTCAGCAACTACTCAACAGAGGAACTTGTTGGCGATCGTTTACCGGAACAGGTAGACATTTTTGTTGAACTCCACGCCAAAAACGGCAAAACTCTGGAACCGGCCATCTATCCGTATCAGGAATGGGATAATGATTACTGGTCAAAAGTAAACATCATTACCAGTGAAGGTACTGTATGGTTCAACTGGGTAATGGGAATGCCGGAGCAGGGCGATGTTGTGATTGATTTCATTGATGAGAAAAACATTTGCGGTTCTTTCAAACTTAATGTTGAAAAACCTGAGAATGCCAGCATTGGTATTGTTCGTTTAAACGGAACATTCAATATTGCAAAGTAATATACAAATAACATTTTCTGAAAGCCTGCAGTAATCTGCGGGCTTTTTTTGTACATACACGGTGGCTGAGTTTATCCTGAGCGGAGTCGAAGGGCGGAGCCGAAGCCACATGACAACAGACTCACTGGTCATTTCGACTACGCTCAATGACCATTTACGGTGGCTGAGCGGAGCCGAAGCCACGTGGTGATATAACTTTAGATCATAAAGGAAACCACGAATTCACGAATTAATATGACTCTTTTACTCATTCACAATTACATCGAATCCACTTCAATGATTACAGGGCATCATTTTTTGGCACGAATCCCGTGAGCGAAAGCGAACTTATTTGTGCTCGCCGCCTTTTGCCTGTCAAAAGAGGCGATATTCGACTTAATTAAACTCATAATTAGTGGAAATATGTGCCATTCGTGGCTATTAAAAATCATTGGTCATTTCGACTACGCTCAATGACCGTATCGGAGGCTGAGCGGAGCCGAAGCCACATGACAACAGACTCACTGGTCATTTCGACTACGCTCAATGACCAGATTACTTTTTTATTTTTTCGAAAAATCGTACATTAGCACAAAATATATTGTTATGAGATTTGTATTCGTATTTATCGGGGTTCTTTTTCTTTCATTAAATGTTTCTTCACAGGAATGGATGCAGGAACCCTATTACAGTCCTTCTGATCAGGGTAATGTCTTTGAAAATCTCGACGATGCGTTTAACGCATGGGCTGCCGACAAAGATCTCGATCAGGTCAGAGGATGGAAATCCTTCAAACGCTGGCACTGGTTCTATAAGCAAAGAGCCTATAATGGTGACATTCCCGATGCAAGATATTTAATTCGTGAACAGAATAAATTCATTTCAAAATTCGGTTCAACCAAAGGAAATGCAAACTGGGTAAGCATCAGTCCTTCCTATGTTCCGGCATGTTCCGACACCAGTAATATTACCGGTATGGGACGAATAAACTGTATTGCCTTCCACCCGACTGATACCAATACGATATACGTCGGAGCTTCTAATGGCGGTGCCTGGAAATCAACGGACAATGGTACCACATGGATTTCTCTCACCGACAATCTCCCGGTACTTCGAATCAGTGATATTGCCATACACCCTACCCAACCCGACACCATGTTTCTTGCTACCGGCGATATTGACTATATTTCAATGAGTCTTGTAAACTACGGTGGCTCTTACGAATACGGGATGGGTGTAATGCGCTCATACGATGGTGGTGTAACATGGGACAGTACAGGTCTTATTTTTGATGCTACCAATGAAGAAGCTTCATTGCTGCGCAAAGTTGTTATCAACACTGATTCGGCAGGTTATCTGCTCACAGGAGGAAGCGCGGGTATGTGGCGTTCAACTGATAATGGCGACAACTGGACCCAAACACTTATCGGTCATTTTACCGACATAGAAGTCAATCCATTAAACCCAAACCAAATTTTTGTGGCTAGAATGTTCTATCCCGGTGTAGTGGGAACAAAAGCTTCAGTTTATAAGTCAGATGATTTTGGACTTACATGGACTGAGCTCACAACCGGTATTCCTGAATACAGTTCAGTATTACGCACCGAGCTAGCCATAGCACCGTCAGACACCAATACAATTTATGCTATTACCTGTCGTACAAATGGTGGGTTCTTCGGTTTCTATAAATCGGAAGATAATGGTGCAACATGGAATCAGGAATCTTCTTATACCGGTGCAAACGAAGCACCCAATATGCTTGGCTGGGCCGATGGTGGTTATTTTGGATTTTCATTCCCGGGAGTTCCTGCCGATGATGCCGGACAGGGAACATATGATTTAACATTACTTGTTCACCCAACAAACAAAGAGCTGGTTTATACCGGCGGTGTCAATATGTGGGCTACAACAAATGGTGGTCAGGGTGGCGATTCCAGTACATGGAATGTGGTCAGCATGTGGTTAACCTATTTCGGCCCCAGCATACATGCCGACCAGCATTTTTCAGCTTTCCACCCGCTTACCGGAGACTTTTACCAGGCAACGGATGGTGGAATCTATACAGCCGACACTTTAGTTATCGGCAACTTGGACAATGTTCTGCCATGCATTAATTTCACTACGTTTGAAATCATTCCGGGGTGTTATACACTGGGAACCCAGTGGACTGATCTTTCAGCCGGAATTCATGCCAATGAGTATTACCGACTGGGACTTTGCCGAAGCAAGGACGATATGGTGATTGGTGG
>PKSX01000081.1 GCA_002869435.1 Marinilabiliales bacterium
GCCAT
This sequence comes from Marinilabiliales bacterium, assembly GCA_002869435.1. GTDB lineage: Bacteria > Bacteroidota > Bacteroidia > Bacteroidales > DTU049 > BM518. Next base: position 6 of record PKSX01000081.1, read on the forward strand.
ACGCTCTTGAAAAAACCGAAAGCAGAAATGTTCTTATCATTGTTTTTGCCATTCAATGGATACTCAATGTGGCGTGGAGTCCGGTATTCTTTAAATTCAATGCAGTAATGCCGGGACTCATCATCATCATTATGCTTACTGCAGTGGTCATTTTCATGTTCTTCTACTGGTTACCTCAAATCAAATGGGTATCTCTGCTACTGGCTCCCTACATTATCTGGCTGCTTATTGCCACCTCGCTTAATGCGTATATTCTGGTTAAAAACTAACGCCATAGTCTTCCGAAGTCTCCAAGACTTCTGAAGTCTTAACTCAAAGCCAAAAAACAGTATTCCATACTCCGCGCCTCCAATGCACGGTGACTGAGCGTAGTCGAAGTCACATGACAAAACCCGGGCATTTCGACTTCCCTTCGCCTAACATTTCGACTCCGCTCAATGGCCGGCTCAGGGCAGGGACTAAAAAACATGACATTTATCTCAAAAACTTCTACAGAAACATTTTCCTTCGTATTTTTATCCAAAACAATTACGATGGACAATACCGGCATAATAAAGTTTCTGAAAGAGCTTCAGAACAACAATAACCGCGACTGGTTCGAAAAAAACAAAGAAACATACAAAGCAGCTCTGGCTGACTTCTCCAAACTCTCTGAGAAACTGATTGTGATTCTTGGCAAACTCGATGAAGGCATTATAGGTCTGCAACCCAAAGACTGTATTTTCCGCATCTACCGAGACGTTCGCTTTTCAAAGAATAAAGACCCATACAAGAATCATTTCGGAGCCTTCTTCGCCAATGGAGGACGTAAAAGCAAGTATGCCGGATTCTACATCCACATCGAACCGGGTGGAAACTCATTTTTGGGCGGAGGAATATACGGACCACAAAAAGAAGAGCTGGCAGCCATACGTCAGGAGATCACATATAATCTCGACGACTACCTGAGTATCATCAACAACAAAGATTTCAAAAAGACCTTCCCCGAGATGTATGGTGAACCTCTAAAAACTGCACCCAAAGGCTTCGACAAGGAAGACCCGGGTATTCCATACATCAAAAACAAGCATTATGCAGTAGGTCATAATATAAAAGATGATTTCTGGACCGATCCGAAACTGGAACAAAACATGCTCAAAATCTTTAAAACACTTAAACCTTTTAACGATTTTATGAATGAAGCGGTAAATAATCTTGAGTCTTGAATTGTGAATCCTGAATCTTGAAATATCACAGCTTCACGACTCTCAATTCAAGATTCTCGATTCAAGATTCTTATTATATTTGTTCTGAATAAAAACGACAAACGTCTTAAAAAGAAATACTATGAAAAAAATGCTTCTGATCAGCAATTCCACAATGGCAGGAGAACCGTATCTTGGCTGGTGCCGCAATCACATCAAAGATTATTACAACAAGCACAATGTAAAAAAAGTGCTCTTCATCCCTTATGCAGGAGTCAACCTCAGTGATGAAGGACTTGAGGCTTCTTATAATGCTTATGAAAAGCGTGTTGCCGATGTTTTTGCTGAACTTGGTCTGGAATTGTACAGCATTCACCGTGAAGCTGATCCTGTAGCAGCCGTAAAAAGCGCTGAAGCTATTGCAGTAGGTGGCGGAAACACTTTTCATCTGGTATACAGTCTCCATAAGAACAAAATCATGACTGTAATTCGTGAAAAAGTGGAAAACGGAATGCCATACTCAGGATGGAGCGCCGGAGCAAACATTGCCTGCCCTACTCTGCGTACAACGAACGACATGCCCATCATAGAACCCGAAAGTTTCAATTGCCTTAACCTTATTCCTTTCCAGATCAACCCTCATTATCTCGATGCCAATCCTGAAGGACATGGAGGGGAAACCCGTGAGCAAAGAATTCTTGAGTTTCTGGCTGTAAATCAGAATATTTATGTTGCCGGCCTGCGTGAAGGCTGCTATTTTGAAGTAGAAGGGGAAAATATATCTCTGCATGGAAACCGCCCATTGCGTATTTTCCGTCACGGTAAAGAAGCGAGCGAAATTGGTCCCGGACTCAATATTGACTTTCTTATGAAAGGAGAATTACTATAATGAACCGCTGGGACGAAAGATACGGTAAAGACGAATATTATTACGGCGACAAACCCAACGAATTCCTGAAGCAGTTCATCGATAGTCAGGGGTTTAAAGGACGCATGCTTTTACCGGCAGAAGGTGAAGGCCGCAATGCTGTGTATGCAAGCATTTCGGGTTGGCAGGTTGATGCTTTTGATACCAGCGAAAAAGCAAAGGAAAAAGCCATTCAACTGGCAAAAAGATTTAATACCCGCATTAATTATAATATCGACAGCATTGAATACTTTCAGGTCAGGCCTGAATATTATAATGCAGCAGTGTTAATTTACACTCATATGCCGCGCAATATTAGGAGCGAGTTCTCTCTTAAGCTTTGGGAATCCATGCATATTGGCGGCAAGCTCATTATGGAAGTATTTTCGCTTAAACAACTCGACCGAAATACTTTCGGCCCGAAAGACCCCGATTTTCTTTATACAAAAGACAGTCTTTTGAAAGAATTCAGCTGTTTCCGTACTGAACTCATCAGTGAAGAAACCATTAATTTAGATGAAGGAGTCGGGCATAAGGGAGAAGCTGATGTAATACGCTTTATTGGCCGTAAATGAAACATAAAGATTCATACAAGCTTATCGATGGTCCGGTAAAAACCGAACATTATAAAATCCTTCACGGTGCCAATTATTTCTCCGGAGGCCCTGTGGTACTTTTCCGTATAAATCTGGGCGAGTATGACGAAGTGTACAGTAACGAAATTGCGGGATTACTGGAATATCTGCAAAATAAAATTCCAACTCTTATAGAACATCATTGTTCAGAAGGAGTAAGAGGTGGATTTTTTACCAGGGTTGAACGAGGTACTTTGCTTGGTCATGTAATGGAACACATGGCAATAGAGCTCCAAAACCTAGCCGGAATGCCGGTAAATTATGGAAAGACCCGCAGCACTCTTGAGAAAGGAGTGTACAATGTCATTTTTCGCTTCATGGATGAGGATGCAGGACTTCTGGCCGGAAAAGCAGCGCTGAATATCATCAATGGTTTTCTGACCCAAACCGATACCGATATTGATCAGGTTATTGCAGATCTTATTGAAATTAGAGAAGCTAAACTACCCGGCCCAACAACCCAAAGCATAATTGATGAAGCCGAAGACAGGAATATTCCCTGGCAGCGCCTCGACGATAATAACCTTATACAGCTTGGTACAGGAAAATTCAGCAAAAAAGTAAGGGCAAGTCTTACACAGAATACACCTGCAATGGCTGCCGATACGGTGATTGACCGGGCTTTATGCCTCAAATTTCTGCACGATGCAGAGATTCCGGTTTTGCCCCATAAAGTATTTTCTACCACCGAAAATCTGCCCGGGAACGGAGTTTTCATGCGGCGTTACCGCAGCGGACTTCACGATATTAACATTTTTACAGACGAAAAAACCATAAACCGTAAAACACCTGAAGTGTTTACGGGACACGACCTGATCTGTTTTGAACAAAGTGAACTTCCTGTCTGGCGTATTCTGCTCATCGATCATAAAATTGCCGGAATTTGCAAACTAAATCCTGCAATGCTTAAAGCCGACGGCCGAAAGAACATACGCGAGCTCATTGCCGAAGAAAACAAAAATGAAATGCGCGGACCCGGCGATAAAAGTGCACTAAGCTTTCTGGAAGAAGACAGAGAACTGATCGAGCAAATTGCTCGTCAGAACTATTCGCCATACAGCATTCCGCCCGCCGGTTCAGAAATTATCTGCGGAGCATCTCTGAATCCGTCGCTCGGGGCTTTTACCGAAAACTATAGCGGTGAAATTCATCCTGCCTTGAAGGAAAAGCTGGAAAAAAGCGCTAAAATACTCAATGTAGATGTAGCCGGCATAGATGTCTGCATAAAGGATCCGGCGAATGATTTTGCAACCGGTGAAGGCATACGCGAAGTGTTTATCGCCCCCGATTTCCGTATGCATCTGAATCCTTCCGAAGGCGATCCAAAAAATGTGGCCAAACCTTTTCTTCAGTATTTGTTTCCGCCGCAGAAACCGGACAGAATTCCGCTTATAGCCATAAGTGGAAGCAAGGGAAAAACCGGCCTGATCAGAATTCTGGAACATCTTTTTGAGAAGGATTATCCGCAAAAAGGCATCATGGCTTCGCATAATTTCTCGATCGGACACTACCATTTCGAGAAAGACGATAAAGTATCGGCTGCAAATATGAAGATCATGTTGCGCGATCCCGGAATTGATATAGCCATTGCCGAAATCAGCAATAAAATACTTACAGAATATGGCCTGCCATACGATATGGCCGAAACAGCGGTTTTTCTGAACACAAATCCTGATGATGCCAAAGAATGGGGATTTCATGTTCCTGAAGACCTTGCCTATTGCCAGAATGTGGTGACCGAACAGGTGGTGAAATCCGGCTTCAGCATACTAAATGCCGATGATAAATTTGTGGCCGAAAATGCCGACATGACCGATGTGAAGGTTTTCTGGATCAGCAAACAAAACAAACCGGAAATTGAACAACGAAAAGATGGAGATCTGCTGCTGTATTGCACTCCTGAATTCATCGTTTTTGAAAACAAAAAAACAACTGAAAATATACTCAGAACAAGCGAAATACCTGAATACTGGAGATATAAAAATGGTACAGTGTACGAATCGGTACTGGCCGCCATCGCCATTAGTATTATTTACCCCAATGAAGAAAAAACCGGGGTAAGCCGTATTCTGGATTTCATAAAACAGAACAAAGCATGGATCATATAAACGTATTTGAACTAAAAAAACTACTCGACGAAAATGCAGATTTTCAACTTATCGATTGCCGTGAGACGCATGAATACGAGTACTCACATATTCCGGGAGCTATTAACCACCCGCGATTCCTGATTCGCAGAGGCGAATATGGTGAGATGAAAAAGGACAAGAAAATTGTTTTGTATTGCCTCAGCAACATCAACTGTCCGGAAATCAGAGACCTTATGCTGGCAAATGGATTCAAAGAAGTACGCTGCCTGGAAAAAGGCCTAGCCGACTGGATTGATGAGATTGATCCTGAGATGGATTTTTACCTATAAGTCTGTGAGATGGATTTGAGGATTGTAAAATCGAAATTGTAATTACAACTTACAATTTCCAATAACTAATCTATGTCATTCTGAATTACTTTCCTCCCCATGCAACTTATTTTACCTAATATTGCACTTACTATTAAACCAAGATTGTATGCGCTCTTTCCTGATTTTAATCGTTCTGCTTGCCTTTTGCAGCATATCCATAGCCCAGACCGTTGAACACACCTGGCGTTTTCCGTCCTACACCATTGAAAATGTGGGAGATGA
>PKSX01000258.1 GCA_002869435.1 Marinilabiliales bacterium
ACCCTGCTTATCGTAAATTGCACTGCTCCATGTTGAACCGCAATCTGTTGACACATACACACGAAGTCTGTCATTTTCTGATGAATACTGTCTATATGCTACATTGAATATTAGTGAAGGATTCGCGCCAAGCGCTGTTAGATCAACACTAGGGCTGATCAGATCACCCGAAGAACCACTTGAGAACCAATAATTCTCGAACAAAGCAGCTCTGGTACTGCTACCATTTCCATATGCAGCATCACGTTTCCAATTGGTTCCTGACCCGGAAGCAGTTTCCCATTTTTCAGGAGCAAATGTTGTGCTTGTGAAGCCTTGTTCTAACGGTGCATTAACATTACCTATTTCAATATATGCAGTTTTTGTCTCAATATCAGAACCCTGTCCATTACTAACAGACAGTACTACCTGATATGTACCTGCTGCAGCATATGTCACGGTTGGATTTTGTGCAGTGGAACTTGCCGGTGAACCACCTGTAAATGTCCAGTTCCAGCTTGTAGGAACATTATCTGATAAATCTGTAAAATTCACTGTATGGCCGGGACATCCGTACAAAACATCTCCTTCGAAATCTGCCACAGGTGGAAGTAAGGGTCTCTCATACAAATCAGTTTCCCATACACCACGACCATATGTACCCGCTCTCAGGCGGTGATCTCCATAGGTTGCACCATAATAAATCTCAAGTTCTTCAATAATAACATTCGGAAGCCCCTCACTAAACAAAATCCAGTTGGGAGAAAGATCATCTTTATAATAAACTCCCACATCTGCTCCTACATATATAGGATGATTTGCACTCACATTATCCAGCGCAATTGCATTGAATGGAATATTGGGCAGATTTCTGGAAATATTGGTCCAGTTTGAACCTCCATCAGTTGTTACATACACTTTTTCACCATCTTCATACCCAGAAAAAGTAACATAAGCTATATTCGGATCATTAGCATCTACAGCAACATTGGTTAATGAAGCTGCTCCAACCGGAAGATTACTGGTTACATCAGTCCATGTAGGTGAGCCGGCAGTCAGATTAGTACACTTATATACACCTGAAGTTTTAATTACATACATGGTTGTGGTAGAGGCAGAAGGAGCCAGAGCCATTTTAATAATATTTCCGGTTCCGCCAACAGTTCCGCGTTGCGACCAATTGAATGACGTAGGAGTTCCATTCGTATTTCTGTACACATTTGCATATCCTGAATACACAGTTGTACTATTGGGGTCCATAATAATTGGAGTTACCCAATTACCGCCTCCACCTTGTCCGTTAGGAGCAATATTTGTTGAACCGAATGTACCTGTTGTGGTATAATAAAAATATCCGTATGGATAAGAACCAAATAATCGAGTATCGTTTCCATGAGTCACAAGAGCCTCGCATCCATCACCGCCACGGTTATGAGTCCATGAGGCTCCGTTCATGTAGTTCATTCCGTTATCCTGCCAACCTGTTTGAATCACATTGGGATTGGTTGAACTGATACCCATTCCCCATAACTGGGCAATAGACAGGTTATTAGAAATATCTGTCCACGTAGAACCTGTATTGGTTGTCCGGAAAACACCCCCATCGTTTCCATCATATAATGTTGTAGACGAACCTGGCAACCATTCCAATGCATGATGATCAGCATGGCAATACGGATATCCCTGATTATTGGTCCAGAATGCATTCATTGACCAGGATGAACCGCCATTTGTACTTTTGGAAAGGGTTACACCACCCACAAATATTGTGTTAATATCGGTTGGGCTTACCGCAATAGTAAGATCATAAAATGCCTGTCCACCTGCATCACTATAATTCGTTTGCCATCCAAGTAAATTGTGATTTGCCGATGTTTCATTAAAGACCTCAGTAAAACTTGTTCCTGAATTTGTTGAGCGGAAGAACCCACCAAAACCCTGATCAGAGGCACGACCTGTCATCAGATAAACATAATTTGCATTTGCAGGACTTACGCCTATTGCAATTCTCTGAAACCCTCCGGAAGGAATACTGGGTAAAGTAATGGTTGAGAAAGTAAGACCTCCATCAGTTGATTTATAGAACGAACTACCTGCAGCATAAACAGTATTCGGATCACCCGGTTTAAGCTCAATATCATAAACCGCGCCTTCACCTGTAGCATTTACAAAAGAGGTCCATCCGTCTGTAGTTTTAATAACACCCGCATTAGTGGCAGCCCACATGATGTCCGGATCAGTAGGATGCATGAGTATCTTACGAATTACAATATACTGATCGACAGCCAGGTTCAGTGATGTAGTATGCCAGGATTTTCCACTATTGGTGGATTTAAGAATACCTACAGAGTAAGTATCAGCGGCATCACCGTCGCCTGTGGCAATATACATTATGTAAGTATCCAGATAATTGATCGCCACATCGCTGATTCCAACCACAGCAAATGTATCGTTTACCGGGTACCATGTTCCGCCAGCATTATTTGAACGCCACAAACCACCGGAAGGAGCACCGGCATACATAACATTATTATCCAATGGATTAAAGTCTATACAGTTTATTCGCCCGTTTCCACCCGGTTGACCACTCCAAACACCTGAAGGAGTGGAATTGGGTCCCAGTGAAGTCCAGGTACCACTGGCACTTTTATTTGGATTAAAAGGAGCATTGTAATTATCCCTGAAATCGTAATACTGCTTTATTACTTCGTCATTATTGAGCTTTCTCTGCCCTGTTGGATAAACCCTGGGAGTCATAAAAGCTTCCCAGCGACGAAATATTTTATATCCCTTGCCTTTTTCAGCAGTTCTTCCAGTCCAATAAGCTTCGAAAGCAGCCTTAATTTCATAGAAATTTGCATCTGGATTATCCCTGAGCTCAAGCCAGGTTGACGCATTAACCGAATCACCTGGTTGAAAATATGATGATGATTTCTGAATGGTTTGCGCAAAAACACTACTGCCGATGCCAAATACGATCAGCATAACTACAATAAAATTCTTCATAATATTCTGGTTGGTGGATTTCAAATATACAAAATTTGGCATCTGTTTTTACACAGTTGTCAAAAAACTCAAGAAAAAGACAAGAAATAAATTGATATGGTTGTATGTGGTTTTCACATGCATTAACTATTTTTGTCAAAAATTGCCACTATGAACAGAAATTCTGCACTTGAACTCCTTCACCAGCATGTAAAGAATCCGAAAATGATTATGCATAGCATTGCATCTGAACTAATAATGAGAAGATTGGCAAAGCACTTTGGTGAAAATGAAGACAACTGGGGTCTGGCAGGATTGCTGCACGATATTGATGTGGAGTTTACAGAAGGAAATCCAAAAACTCACGGCCAGGAAGGTATTCCAATATTAAAAGAATATGGCGTAAACGATGAAGTGATTGAAGCCATTTCTTTGCACAATGAAGAATCGGCACCAAAAGAAAGACATACCCGCTTTCATCATGCGCTGGCTGCAGGCGAAACCATTAGCGGACTTATTTTTGCTACTGCTTTAGTTTATCCGGACAAAAAAATCTCATCAGTTAAAGTAAAATCTGTAACCAAGCGCATGAAAGACAAACGCTTTGCGGCATCTGTTAAACGCGAGAATATTTTGGAATGTGAAAAAACAGGATTAGAGCTGCCACAATTTGTCGAACTCTGCCTTGAAGCCTTGCGCGATGCGGAGGAGATTGATCTTTCTTAATTGTTAATGGTAGATTATTAATGGTTAATCAATTGAATAACAGAAATTAATAATTAACCACTAACCATTAACAATTCAAACAAAAGCAGAGATATTTTTACAAATCATCAACCCTTTTTTCAGAATCAGCACCCATAATTCCTACAATCAAACTGCTGTATTCTTTCACCTTCCAGATGCCTTTTTCATTTCTTTTCAGACGTGAAGGACGTGGAGTTGATGCTCCTGAACATCCAACAAATATTTTGGTCTCCCCTTCTGAAGGATCTCCACTATATTTATTACTGCTAAACTGAAACTCAGCTGTGGCAGGAACAGTGTAATTATTTTCAGGTGTAGCCCCCACAAAATATGAATTGGCGATATATTTCTGACGGGCAAATTGAGAGTTGATTCTGCTCAGTTCAGATCTTCCCAGTGTATAGCCTTTATAATTTCCGGGCTGATTCGATTCCTGCAGGTCATTTATTTCGCGACAAATGATAAGCCATGGCAAAGCTTCTTCACCCTTCTCAGCATACTCGCGAAGCGCAATAATGAAACACGCCAGTCCGCCTTCGGGAGTTGTGGCAATCTGATTTCTCAATTCGATGAATTGTTCTAAACTTTGTGGATAGTTATCAATTTTCATAACAGTAAATTTTGAGTAAATATAATTATTTTGCGGCTATGTCGGAATAATAAACCTAAAGTACTTTTTCATATATATATTTCATAGATTTGCAAGAAATTAATTCATTCATCATGATTAGGATCACTATTATTGCAACACTGGTGTTTATTGCAAATATAAGTATGGCAAAAGCACAAACGAATGAGTATAAAAAATTCAGAACCGGAAAGTTCAAATATGAAAACAATGATGATTTCATCATTAAACGAACGAAACGTAAGCAGATTGAATACAACCCCAAGACCAAAGAAAAAGTGGTCATGAGAATAAAATGGAAAAGTGATAAAGAATATACCCTTAAATCAACCAGAATTAAAAACATGCCCGGCTGCCTGAAGAAAGGTGATGTTATTTTCACGGTTATCACAAGTGTGAGTGGGAACAAGTCTTATTGCTCATTCTCTACAAAAAATTGTGGCGAAGGGGAAAGTGTAATTATTAAAATTGAATAGCAAAGTTTAAGAAAAGATAATGCTATTTCTCAATAGCAGGCACCCCAAATTCCATCCACTCCGGCATGTCTTTGCCTTTCAAGTAATGCTCGAAAAACTCAAACATGCGTTTGCTTAAGTCTACTCTGTTTGGCCATTTCATCAGATTATGGGCGTCGCTGTTATAATTGAGCAACCAGGCAGGTTTGTCCAAACGGCGCAATGCGGTAAAGAACTCGATACCCTGATACCATGGAACAGCACCATCGCCATCGTTGCTCATAATCAAAAGCGGTGTTTCAATATTGGGAACTCCGAAAAGCGGAGAGTTTTCTACATATAAATCAAACGCATTCCACAAATTATCGCCAATGCGACTTTGTGTTCTTTCGTACTGAAACTCGCGCACCATACCCGAACTCCAGCGTATTCCACCATATGCAGAAGTCATATTTGAAACAGGAGCACCGGCCATAGCTGCCACAAAACGATCGGTACGAGTCACCAGCCAGGCCACCTGGTAGCCACCCCAGCTTTGTCCCTGAATGCCCATA
>PKSX01000234.1 GCA_002869435.1 Marinilabiliales bacterium
ACAAAATTTTCCATTTTAAAACATGAAGGCTGTCCGAAATGCGGTGGCAACTGATATCAACATAAACAAGCATATATGTTTGGAAGAAAAACAAGTACAAAGTCCGGTACCGGGATTTACTCTGGATAAATACTGATACAAAATACAGAAAACTATTGTCTTTGCCTGATAACGGCAAAGCTGCTTTTATTGTTTCATCATTTGAAAACACACTTAAAAACCTGCAATCACTGAATCATGAATTTAAAAAATGGAATCAATAATTATTAATATTGAGGATTAATATACTAAGCCTAACAATCAATTACATGGGTTAATGGCGATTTTACGACAAAATGCTTACTGGTAGTTTTCCTGATTATGAATATATTCCAATCTGTACGTCTATGTGCTTCTTTTCTGAGGTTGAGTGCACGTATAAACGAGTTATGCTTCATTCATTAAAACACTACTTCCCTGTCAGCTGTTGCATTAATCCGGCCATGTTTGTAGTCTGCCATTCAGCTATTACTTCCCCTTTTTTAACTTCGCGAATAAATTGACCAGTAGCAACAACTCTTTTGTTTGTTGCAGGAATCCCGAAGAACTCTCCAACATGTGTCATTTCATTCGTGTAATTAACAGATACAAAACTACCTTCTGCAACAACGTGAAGGAAATTCATGTTCATATCAACAAATGCCTTACATAATACATTTTTCATAAAACCGATATATTCTGGTTTCCCAATTGCCGGTCTACCATCGGCTTCATAAATAAAATCATTGGAAATAAGACTTTCAACTCTGTCCCATTCACCGGCCATAATTGCCTTTGATAAGTTTAATGCAAGTTCTTTGTTCTCTTCTAATTGGTCACGATTCATACGTTTTTAATTTTTGCATTTCCAGATCTTAATAAAAAGAAAATGCCGATTAATAATTTACTCAGTGAGTTTCCTCTCAAATGATGATGCAAAATAACAACGACAACTTTACATTTGCAATATACTACCCAATTTGAAAGTGCTATCTTTTTGGTAAGTATTGAAGAAATAGTCTATCTTTGAATTATGAAAACATATCACTTAAATGGAACAATCTATTATTGCCCGGTTGATTTAACACTAAGTGTAATTGGTGGCCGATGGAAAGGTTTGATTATATGGTCACTTCGACAGGAGGCTCCTTTAAGATTTAATGAATTAAAAAAACGCCTTGTTACCATTAACGATAAAATGTTGTCACAGACATTAAAACAACTCGTTGAACAGGATATAATAATAAGAAAATCATATAATGAAATTCCTCCGAAAGTGGAGTATTCATTGTCTGAGACTGGTATACAGTTATTGCCAATTTTTGAGTTAATGCAAGAATGGGGAGAAAAAAATAATACTGAACTTTAGAGCGTTGAAACACCCAACGCACTATATTCAAACCGCTATCAACTTTCCAACGGAAAAAATCGTATTCGACCGCTATTCTCCGGCTTCAAAAATTAAAATATCTTTGTAAGAGCATTTTTAGTCCAATGAAAAAACTCACCAGACAAAGACTTCACGAAATCATTTTCGAAGCTGATACTAAAGCCGGTAAAATCTTCGATGAGTTTTTGCTTGTTTTTATTCTCCTAAGTGTTCTTATTGTAATTCTTGATAGTGTTCAAAGCTTCAAAGAGGCTGTAAAAAACACATTCTATATTTTGGAATGGATCTTTACCATCATATTTACAATTGAGTATGTCACGCGAATTTATGTTACCCGTAAACCACTTAAATACATCTTTAGCTTTTACGGCCTCATTGATTTACTGGCTATTGTTCCAACTTATTTAAGCCTTTTATTTATTGGTGCCAAAACCATGGTTGTCATCCGAATTATTCGCTTGCTCAGGGTTTTCAGAATTCTAAAACTCATGCAGTTTATGCGTGCCACCGAATATCTTGTAGCATCGATAAAAAGAAGCCAGTATAAGATCCTGGTTTTCATGATGTTCATTAGTCTTATTGTGGTAGTACTTGGCTCACTTGTATATTTAGTAGAAGGTCCGGAGCACGGTTTCAACAGTATACCAAAAAGTATTTACTGGGCTATCGTAACATTAACCACCGTGGGTTATGGCGATATCTCACCACAAACCGTAGCCGGACAAGCCATAGCCAGTATTGTAATGCTCATTGGTTACGCCATTATTGCAGTTCCAACCGGCATCATCACCTCTGAACTTATTCAGGGGCATAAAAGCAAAAGTACAAACACACAGGTATGCCACCATTGCCATGATTCAGACCATGTAGATGATGCTCATTTTTGCAAAACTTGTGGAAGGGCCTTGCATGAGGATGAAGAAAAGAAGATTTAACTCTGAAAAAGATAAGGATTCCTCAGCACATCCTTTCCATAGCCTCTTTAGCTGCCGAATATCAAACATTTAAGACATGCTATATACTTCCGAAGTCTTTAGAACCAGCCTCCTAAGAGATTTTGCTTAAGACTTCTGAAGTCTTAACTGCAAAGCCTAACCTGCTTTGATGTCCCGATAAAAAAACCAGAATTAAAACTTTAATCACATTATTCCACATCAGACCCGCCACAGTTTGGACAATTGGAAGTTTCTCCCATTAAAAAATGACTGGAACAATATTTACATTTTACTCTTTTGTATTTCGTCAGAATCTTTTTTTCAATATTGTCTGATTCTACATTACTCCCCAAAACATGTTTGGCAATTTTCCCCATCAAATCAAGTATTGCCGTGTACCGATCTATTGGGTTTTCCCATAAAATCGGACTATCCTCAGGAAAAACTTCAAGCTGATCATAGGAAATTCTGTAATATAAAATTGGGATTTCCTCCATTTGTTGCAAGACAGCATCGGTAATATCCTCTGGAAAGCCATCAATATAGGCCAAAGTAGAACAAACCCTATCTTCGTCACCCTCAACAAAAATACCTTTACCAACAAACACTCTTATGTCCTGATCTTCATCTCCCCAATCATCATCATCTTTATCCATCGGAATTTTATCATGGTCACGCGTCAGATCAAAATCACCTTCATAGTCTTTCAGTTTAATAATTACATTTAAACACGGAGGATTTGAGTATGAATAATCCATGGTATCTGTTTCAAATTTCACCGGTAAACCATCCATTTTTCCTCTTAGTTCGTACGAATAATTATCTGCCGCATCATTGGGCTCAATAATTTTTGTATCGCTCAACAAGGATTTCAAATCGTTAAGAAAATGCATCCAGGCAGCATTAATTTTATCTTCATCATAATCCCAGTTATTATAATCGTTAAACCATTTATTTTTGTTCGGACTGAGTGATTCTTCCGAACTTTGCCTTTTTTTTCTGCTAAATAAGCCCATATAAAAAGAGTTTTGTTTAACAAGGCCAAAAATAATGCTTTTTTCAAACCTCCCTGACAAAAAATCACCTGCACACCCTGTCCATAGCTTCTTTTGCTCCGGGGTATTCCAAATCAACTGCTTTTTGAAGATCTTCGCAGGCACCTTTATTATCGCCCTGCATATCACGCATTGCCCCACGGTAAAAATAGGCACGGCCGGTAGGCGCATACTTAATGGCTTTTTCAAAATCGGGTTCTGCCATATCGAAGCGCTCTTTGTTGAACCAGTAAATGGCGCGGCCTTCGTAGGCATATCCATTTTTCGGATTCAGATTAATGATGCGGTTATAATCGCTCAGAGCAGAAGCTTCTTTACCCAGTGCCACTTTCGAGTCGGCACGATTAATATAAGCCTCTTCATTGTTCCGGTCGAGTGAAATGGCTCGGTTAAAATTAATTATGGCTTCAGAGTGTTCACCTTTGGCTGCATAGCAAATTCCGCGTTTATTCCACAATTCTGACGACCTCTCCTGAAAATTGGCGATTAAATTATTAAGGTCATTTATAGCAATATCCCACATTTCGAGCTTCATAGCCAGGGTGTATCTACGAATAAACACGTCTTCCTCTGCATATCCTTTTTCAATAGCAGCGGTATAATCCTCAATAGCGACAGGGTATCTTTCCACTGCCTCCAGCAATTGCCCGCGATAATAATTGGCTTCAGCTATTTCTGGGTTATTCTCAATGACTGCAGAGAAATCATTAAATGCTTCCTCCATCATCTCTTTGCCCTGATAAATTCTACCCCGGTTGATCAACGCATCCGGATCATCTTCTTTTAATTCGAGAATTCTATTGTAATCAGCCAGCGCATTGTCCAAGTCCCCGGCTTCATGAAACCATGCGGCACGCAATATATATGCATCGGCCTTATTGGGCTTCAACTCAATTACTTTATTTATATCGGAAAAGGCTTTGCCTGTATTTCCGGCATCTTTATAATAAATTGCCCTGTGATAGTATGTTTTGTAATAATCATCTTTTATCTCGAGCGAACTATTATAATCGGCCAGGGCCTGATCTTTTTTCCCGGTCAGATAATAACACCTTCCACGGTCCAGAAATGCCTCATAATAATACTTACTCAGTTCAATGCATGAAGTAAACAATGGAATGGCAGCTGCGTAGTTTCCAAGTTCAAACTGCACCACACCGGCGTCATAAAAATCGTTCGCCGATTGCTGGGCATTAGTTATAATCACTGTAATAATAAAAGCAAAGACTACAAAAATTCGTTTTATCATGAGTTTCAGACTTTATGCGAAAATAGAAAAATTGTTTCAATCTATAAAGTACCATCCAATCCTGTGCCGAAATGAAATGTAAATTTCTTAAATAGCTGTATATTTGCATTCCCATAGAAAAAACAATGAAAGAAATTGATCAATGCCCTATTTGCGGATGCGAAGTAAGCAACAGGGTTATGATATGCAAAGACTACCTCGTAAGCGGAGATGATTTTGAGATCACGGCCTGTACTGATTGCGGTTTCCAATTCACAAATCCGCGTCCGGAAGACGACAAACTGAGCGATTATTACGAATCGGAGGACTATGTTTCGCATTCAGAAACAAAAAAAGGCCTGATCAACCGCCTTTTTCTGATGGCCCGTAAGTATACGCTGAAAAAAAAGCTGAGAACGGTTCGGAAATACAGCAGCGGCAATCGCATTCTGGACATTGGATGTGGCAGTGGATCTTTTCTCGACGTGTGTAAATCTTCCGGTTACGAAGCTTGTGGTCTAGAACCGGATGAAGGGGCACGTGAATTTGCACTCAAACACTATGGACTGGAAGTGAAGCCAATTGAGAATTTTCTTCAGTTGGAGGAAAACACTATTGACGTCATCACCATGTGGCATGTATTAGAACACGTTTCAGATCTGAGGTTATATTTTCAAAGATTTAAAGAAATCCTGGATGAAAAGGGCACATTATTCATCGCCCTTCCCAATCCTGAAAGCAAGGATGCTCAAATGTATGGCAAGTACTGGGCAGCATTTGATGTACCACGGCATTTATATCATTTCCGTCAGACCGATATTAAAAATATTGCTGAACAATATGGCTTTCATCTTGAGACAGCTTTGCCCATGAAGTTGGATGCATACTATATTTGCATGCTCAGTGAGAAACATAAAAGTGCCAAAAGCAAACTTATCAGATCTTTTTTCAAAGGCATGAAATCGAATTTATATGCACGACGTAATGATAAGAATTACTCAAGCTTAATCTACGTTTTCAAACAAGATGGGCAAGCATGAACACATACACGTTTCTCTGGTTAGCTACCTGAATTCTTATCCGTTTCATTATGGTTTATTAAATTCAGACATCGAAGCAATAGCTAACCCTGAGATTGTTCCACCTGCCAAATGTGCTGAAAATTTTAAAACTGGCAAATCAAATATTGCACTTGTTCCGGTTGGAGCTCTTCCTGAACTTAAATCTTACAGAATTATTGAGCCGTTTTGCATTGCGGCATCAGGTATTGTTAAGTCGGTTTTTTTACAGAGTCACTCACCTTTGCAGAAAATACAAAAGATTGCCCTTGATCCCGATTCAAGAAGCTCAAATTTACTTACCAAAATACTTTGCGAACACTCATGGCAGATTTCTCCGGAGTTTACTCACATAGAAAATGAAGCTGATGCCAGAGTGATAATTGGAGATCGGGCTTTGCAGAGCTCAGAAAATTATCCTTATCGTTTCGATCTGGCTGAAGAATGGACCATAAAATTTGGTCTTCCTTTTGTATTTGCAGTCTGGATTACTGCTGAAAATATTGATAATGAAGCAATTTCAGAGTTCAATAAGGCACTTGAATTTGGCATCAGTAATATTGAAAAAGCTGTAGACAAGTTTGGAACAGCAAATATTAGCAGAGAAGACGCCATTGATTATTTAAACGACAACATTGTTTTTCGCATGGACAGCGATGCCAAAGAGGCCATGAATCTATTTCTCAGGCTTGCGAAAATAACTGGATAAAAACTCAGGCAGCCAGAAAAAAGGCTTTCTGCTTTGTGCCATAAAAACACCCGAAATCACAATCAATACCCCTGCGAGTTTTCTCAAAGGCAGCTCTTCCAACCCGGCCATAACCGCCATGGCAGCTGTCATCACAGGAATGAGATTGGCAAAAATATTACTCCTGGTGGCACCTATCTCTCTGATCCCGGTTGAAAACAAAATATAAGCAATGGTTGTTGAAAGTACAGCCAGCCCAATTATATAAATGATTAATTCTGCACTGTAATAAACCTCAAACATATTTTGCCTGTTGCTGAAAAACCAAAATGGCAAATAAAACATTGCCCCAAACAGTGTTTGATATGCAACAATAGTATAGGAATTGTATTTTTCTACCAAACGTTTAATAATCACAGTATAACCCAATGCACTCATTACGGCAAAAAACATAAACAACACCCCTTTGAGTGATGCATCGAGTGCATAATTATCGTTAAAAACCACAAGTAAAACGCCTATGAACGACAAAACAATTCCAAAAAGGTTACCGGCAACTAGTTTCTCTTTATAAAACAAACTCATAATAAAAGGAGTAAACACCGGAATAGTGGCAATAATAATGGCCCCAACAGTAGGAGAAATATGATTGAGTCCGTTGCTTTCGCCGATATAATAAAAAAACGGTTCAAATAATGCAAGAATGAGAAACCATTTCAGATCTTGTCGCTGAATCTTCTGAATTTTCCCAATGATTCTGAGATAAATCTGCAAACTTCCTGCGGCCAGAATCAATCGAAGCATAACTAGGGTAACCGGCTCAACTCCTTCCGCATATACCAGCTTAATAACAATGTACGACATTGACCAAACCAGCATGGCGAAAAACATTCCGAAATATATGAGCAGCTTTCTGTTCATTTTATCATCTGTGGCGCAAAGGTAATTGAAATATGGAGGGAATATGCCAAAACTCTGATTTCATTTTTCAGTTTCTGCCATTTATCATAATATTCAGGAAAGCATAGCCCTCAATTATTTGTATTTTTGCCATTCCAATCACGTGTACATGGATTCGAAAACATTTCTTTCCCAGGCATCGCCTGAATATATTGAAGACCTTTATCGTTCCTACCTGAACGACCCATCATCAGTAGAAGAAGGATGGAGACACTTTTTTGAAGGTTTTGATTTTGCACGCAAGAATTTTGAAACCGGCATGCAAAACATTGCCGTGAGCGGAGAGGAATTCAAAGTTCTTGAAATCATTAACGAATATCGACGCCGCGGTCATCTATTCACGAAAACCAATCCGGTTCGCACCCGAAGAAACTACACTCCAACACTCGACATTGAGAATTTTGGTTTCAGCAAAAAAGATCTCGATCGAGAATTTGAGGCCGGCAAAGAGTTGGGTCTTGGAAAAAGTAAGCTGAAGGATATTGTTGATCACCTGGAGGAAACATACTGTATTAGTATTGGATCTGAATTTATGTATATCAGAAACAAGCAAAGGCGGGACTGGGTTAAAACAAGAATGGAAAGCAACCGCAACCGCCCTGACTTCGATACCGGGAAGAAAAAATTCATATTGCAGAAACTCAGTGAAGCTGCTCTTTTCGAAAAATTCATTCACTCGCGTTTTCCGGGACAGAAAAGATTTTCTCTTGAAGGGAGCGAAAATCTTATCCCCGGCCTTCAAAGCCTTATAAACATTGGACTTGATAACGGCGTAAAAGAGTTCACTATTGGGATGGCCCACCGTGGACGCTTAAATGTGCTTGCCAATATTCTGCGTAAGCCGGTTTCACAGATTTTTACTGAATTCGCAGGAAAAGCATACGATGATGATACACTTCTGGGTGATGTAAAATACCATCTGGGATTCACTTCTATTTATGATAACAATGGGCGTGAGTGTAAAATCACACTGGCACCAAACCCATCTCACCTGGAGGCGGTTGACCCGGTAGTTCAGGGAATTGCCTACGGAAAGATTAAAACACAACACAACGGTAATGAAGATGCTGTTGTTCCTATTCTTATCCATGGCGATGCAGCCGTTTCTGCACAGGGAATTATCTACGAGATTATTCAAATGTCGGAGTTGAAACCCTATCATGTTGGCGGCACCATTCATGTGGTCATCAATAATCAAATTGGTTTTACAACAAACTATCTTGATGGTAGAAGCAGCACATACTGCACTGATATCGCCAAAACCATTCAGTCACCGGTTTTCCATGTAAACGGTGATGACAGCGAAGCCGTAGTACGTGTTTTTGAATTGGCGTTTGAATACCGTAAGGAATTTAATAAAGACATCTTCATAGACATTCTTTCATATAGAAAATATGGACATAATGAAGGTGATGAACCAAGATTTACTCAGCCAACACTTTATTCCATCATTGCCAAACACCCAAATCCACGCGAAATCTACAAAGGCAAACTCATCGAAGAAGCCATCATTGACGAATCATACGTTCATGATTTTGACAAAGATTTTAACAGTAAAATGGAGCAAAGTATTGAAACAGCAAATCAAATTGATGAAGCCATCATTACTCCTTTTATGCAAAGCGAATGGGAAAAATATCCAAGAGCTGAACATAAAGATGTTTGCCAGATTGTAGACACTAGTTTTAACGAAAACACACTTAAAAATCTTGCGAAAAAAATCACTAATCTGCCGGAAGATATTAATTTCTTCAGAAAGATCAGACAGATTATGAAAGACCGTGCATCTATGATGGACGGTGCAGGAAATATTGACTGGGGTATGGCAGAAAGTCTGGCATATGCAAGCTTACTTCACGAAGGTCATCCGGTACGCATCAGCGGGCAAGACGTAGAACGCGGAACTTTCAGCCACAGGCATGCTGTTTTAACCATAGAAGACAGCAATAAGGAATACATCCCATTACGGCATATTGAAGGGGCAGAATTCAACATTTTCAACTCCGTCTTATCTGAATATGGCGTACTGGGTTTTGAATATGGTTATGCTTTTGCAAAACCTGATGGACTCACGATTTGGGAAGCTCAGTTTGGTGATTTTGCCAATGGCGCGCAAATCATTTTCGATCAGTTTATAAGCTCTGCAGAAGAAAAATGGAATGTCAGCAACGG
This sequence comes from Marinilabiliales bacterium, assembly GCA_002869435.1. Lineage (GTDB taxonomy): Bacteria > Bacteroidota > Bacteroidia > Bacteroidales > DTU049 > BM518. Next base: position 9,505 of record PKSX01000234.1, read on the forward strand.
TCTTGTCGTTTATTTACCACACGGATACGAAGGCCAGGGAAGCGAGCACAGTAGTGCAAGAATGGAACGATTTCTGACTCTGGCAGCAGATTACAATATGTTTATTGCCAATGTAACCACTCCGGCTAACTTATTTCACCTTTTAAGACGGCATGTCCATTTCTCATTCCGCAAGCCACTGATTCTGTTCACGCCAAAAAGCCTGCTCAGACATCCTGAAGTGAGATCGAAAACCAAAGATCTATCTGGCGGAAAATTCTTAGAAATCATTGCCGATCCTGAAATTGATCCGAAAAATGCCACACAGATAGTACTTTGTAATGGAAAAGTATATTACGATATTAAAAAGGAACGCGAAAAGCTGCAGCGATTTGATGTTGCCATTGTACGAATTGAGCAATTATACCCATTCCCGGAAACAGCCATTGCAGAAATAATTAAATTATATAGCAAAGCTATTGACTGGGTTTGGGTTCAGGACGAACCGGGTAATATGGGTGCATGGAGTTTTATAGCAAGAAATTTCAAGGGCCCGAAACTTAGGCTTGTAAGTCGCCCTGACAGTGGATCTCCGGCAACGGGTTCCGCCGAATTACACAAAATCCGACAGGAGAAACTACTGGAAAAAGTTTTTGGAGAGTGTAATTGCCCCAGAGTGAAGTCTGAATGCAGAATGCTCTGCTCTGAAAAGGAATGGCAATTCATCAGTAAAACAAAATCATAAAATCTCCGTAAAAAGTTTGTATGAAAAAGATTGAGATTATAGTTCCGAGTCCGGGAGAATCAATAATGGAAGTACAGATTGCTTCTTGGCTGGTTAATTCAGGTGATTTTGTTCAAAAAGACAGTGAGATCGCCGAGATTGACAGTGAAAAAGCCACAATTCCAATCACATCTCCTGTTTCGGGAATTATTACCATAAATATTGAAGAAGGCAGTATTGTAAAAGTTGGTGAAGCTATTGCAGAAGTTATAGAGAAAGAAGGTGAAAAACCAGCACAGAAAGAAGATAAGCCAGAGACAAAAAAAGAAGTAAAAAAGGCTCAAAAAGATTCTTCTGATGGCCCCCGAGAAGAAAATACAGCCAAATTAAGCCCGGTAGCAAGAAAACTACTCGAAGCAGAGGGCCTGAGCGATGAGGAGTTTCTAAACTACGTTAGAAACACTCGTTTTGGAAGCAAAGAAGTCAAAGAGTTTATTGCCCAAAAAGACATTACTTCTCCAACAATCAAGGCTGCCACCGAACGCGAAGAGACCAGGAAACCCATGAGCATGCTCAGGCGTAAACTGGCACAGCGGCTGGTAAGTGTAAAGAACGAGACAGCCATGCTCACTACATTCAATGAACTGAACATGAGTTCAGTCTTTGAAATTCGAAACCAGTACAAAAATGCAGTGCAGGAAAAACATGGCCTTAAACTCGGATTCATGTCTTTCTTTGTAAAAGCTGCCGCAGCTGCACTGATGGAGTTCCCGGAAGTGAATGCGCAAATACACGAAGATGATATTGTGTATTATAATTATGCTGATATTGGAGTGGCAGTAAGCACTGATAAAGGACTTATGGTTCCTGTTTTAAGAAACGTTCAAAACATGAACCTGATCGAAATTGAATTGGAAATTGCCCGACTGGCAGAAAAAGCACGCAAAGGAAAGATTAGTCTCGATGAGTTAAATGGTGGCACTTTCACAGTAAGTAACGGCGGTGTTTTTGGTTCCATGCTCAGTACTCCAATCCTGAATCCACCACAAAGTGCAATTATGGGTATGCATAATATTATTGAGCGGCCAATTGCCAAAAACGGACAGGTTATCATTGCCCCCATGATGTATCTGGCGCTTTCATACGATCACAGAATAATAGACGGAAAAGAGTCTGTAAGTTTCCTGAAAAGAATTATTGAACTGCTTGAAAATCCGGGATTTTTACTCACAGGTACCAATCCTGTTGAAAAACTCTTAGATTTGTAGCATGAAATACACTACCGATTACCTTGTTTTGGGTGCCGGAATTGCAGGGATGAGTTTTGCACTAAAGGTTGCAGATAAGCACTCCGTAACACTTCTGAGCAAGTCGGAGCTTTTCAGAACCGCTACCCATTATGCTCAGGGAGGCATTGCAGCCGTAATGTACCGACCAGATTCCTGGCAGAAGCACATTGTTGACACTATGGATGCAGGGGCAGGTGTTAATGATGAGAAAGTGGTACGGTTCACCATTGAGGAAGGGACTGACCGTATTAAAGAGCTTATTCAGATCGGAACTCATTTCGACAAAAAAGAAAATGGTGAATTTGATCTTGCAAAAGAAGGAGGCCATTCCGAAAGAAGAGTGTTCCACTTTAAAGATCAAACAGGAGCAGAAATACAAAGAGCACTTACCAAGCAGGTTAAGGCACATCCAAATATAAATATTCTTGAACACCATTTTGCTGTTGATCTCATTACAGAACACCATTTGGGCATAGAAATAACAAGAAAATCTGAAAAAACCTGTTTTGGCGCTTATGTTCTAAACCCTGAAACTGAGAAGATTGATACTTACCTTGCAAAGGTTACTCTAATTGCTACCGGTGGAAGTGGAAACGTATATCATACTACCACCAACCCTGAAATTGCAACAGGCGACGGAGTTGCGATGGTCTACAGAGCGAAAGGGGCTGTTGATAATATGGAATTCTTTCAGTTTCATCCCACGGCCTATTACGAACCCGATGTAACACCGGCTTTTCTCATTACAGAGGCTCTTCGAGGTGCAGGCGCTATATTAAAAGATGTAAACGGCAAAGAATTCATGCAGAAGTACGATGAGCGGAAATCTCTTGCTCCACGTGACATTGTAGCCCGGGCGATTGACAATGAGATGAAGATTAGTGGTTCGGACCATGTTTATCTCGATTGTCGCCATATTGATAAAGAAAAGCTACTCGACCACTTCCCAAATATTTACGATCATTGTAAGCGAAGAGGGATTGACATCACGAAAGAGTTTATTCCTGTGGTTCCTGCTGCACATTATCAATGTGGTGGTATAAAGGTTGATGAATATGGCCAAAACAATATAAAACACCTTTATGCCAGTGGAGAAGTAAGTATGACAGGACTTCATGGAGCAAACAGGCTCGCATCTAACTCCTTACTTGAGGCTCTTGTTTACAGTCACCGGGCAGCCATGCATTCGCTTAATCTGATTGATATTATTGATTTCAGAAAAGATATTCCCGAATGGGATGATGAAGGTACTGTCTTTAACGAAGAAATGGTATTGATTACACAAACTAAAAAAGAACTCAGTCAGATTATGAGCTCTTACGTGGGTATTGTAAGATCAAATCTGCGTTTAAAAAGGGCACTTGACCGCCTTGAAATATTATACAGAGAAACTGAGGACTTATATAAAAATTCTATAGTAACTCAGAAAATCTGCGAATTGAGAAACATGATCAATGTGGCATACCTTATAATAAAAATGGCCCAAAACCGTAAAGAAAGCCGCGGCTTGCACTATTCGCTTGATTACCCGCCACAGAGGTAATGTAAATACCGAAAAAAAAGAGAAAACTAAAAAGTTCAAAGTAAAGATATTAAGGATCTAGGAGCATGTCTTTATCATTTATTCCTTTTCTTCCTGTTTTTCTTCTTTTTTCCTCCACCATTTTGAAGCACAAACTTGATTGGTAAATTAAACTGAACACGCACAGTTTTTCCTCTTTGTTTTCCCGGTGTCCATTTTGGCATATTTTCAATCACCCGAATAACTTCCTCATCGCAACCCCCGCCAATGCTTTTTAAAATCTTTATATTGGTAATGCTGCCATCTTTCTCAATCACAAAGCCCGCAAATACTGTACCCTGTATTCCTTTGTTTTTTGCATACTGCGGGTATCTGACATTCTCAGCCAAATACTCAAACAAAGCTTCTTCCCCTCCGGGATATGAAGGCAATTCATCAACAATGGTAAAAACCTTTCCCGAATCCTGTGGAATTGTGTCAGTCTGAGCACAGACAAATTTCACCGATATTAAAAACGTGAACACCGGCAAAATCCAAATTAAGTTTTTCATTAATTCAGCTTAATAAAAGTATAGGTAATGGTTCCACGCTGAATCTCCGGAGCATTCATGTCAACGCTGAATTTAGCCTGCAATGCAGCCTGTTTGGCTTTGGCCCAGAGACTCTGGTTAGATGTAGTAGTTCCGATATCACCGGGTTCTGCGCGGGTCACATTTCCGTTTTTGTCCACCCAGATTTTCACAACAACTTTGCCCTGATCATCTTCAGTATATTTTGGTACAGGGATACTTTTTGCACTACGACCATTAAGACTAAAAGCCGGTCCGTTGCCGGACCCTACACCTGTTCCATTACCACTTCCGGTACCCGTACCTGTTCCCGTACCGGTCCCGGTCCCGGTACCTGTTCCGGTTCCGGAACCATCTCCACCACCCTGTCCCCAGTTGAAATTCTGCAACCTGGGATCAACAGTGTTTTGATTTGAATTATTAGTATTGGTATTGTTGTTAGTATTATTATTGCTTGTGTTATAATTCACATTATTACTGTTATCAGTAACATAGTTTTCACCACTGGCAACATTCTCGCTTACATCGGGAATAAAATCTTCGTAATATTCGCTGCCGCCACCGCCGCCGCCACCGCCAATCTCCAGAACAACACCTTCTTCCTCAGGCAGAGGGAGCGGAGTTGTAAATGCGGGCAAGAAAATAAAAATCAATATTATTATTATCACAGAAATAAATGTGATAATTGCAGACTTACGCTTACTCCTCTTGTTTTCCATAGCTTTTATTTATATAACGATCATTCAAGAGGTTTTGTTGCAAGTACAACTTTGTGTTCAGCATTATATTTTGCATTGATACCGTTTACTATATCAATAACATTTACCGCAAATTGTATGGGCACAGAAGCATCGGTACGCAAAATTACAGAACCATCGGTTGTACCATAAAGCCCATCAGTTAACCCCTGCTTCAGCCCATTATTATCCACCGGAGTAGTTTCAATGAAATATTGAAAATTTTCATCAATATAAACTTCTATTCTAGGGCCATTTACAATCTGTCGCTCACTACTGCTACTCGGCAGAAGCAGCTTAATTGCATTTGGGCTCACCAGAGTAGAAAGAAGCATAAAGAAGATCAGGAGCAAAAACACCAAATCCGACATAGAGGCATTATTAAACTCTGCACTTCTTTTATTTCGGGTTTTTAAGTTCATAAAACCTCCTATTTTGCAGGTTCATTCAGAATATCCATAAACTCAGTAGCACGTGCCTCGAGGATATAAACAACCTTTTCAATTCTGGCAACGATAACATTGTATGCCAGATAGGCAAGAATCCCCACGAAAAGCCCGGCAACCGTGGTAACCATAGCTTCGTAAATCCCACCTGAGAGCATACCGATATCGATGTTATTTCCTGATTTCGACAGATTATAGAACGCAGTAATCATACCTGAAACAGTACCCAGGAATCCGATCATCGGAGCTACACCGGCAATGGTAGAGAGGAATGCCACACTTTTTTCAAGCTTGGCAATTTCAAGTTTCCCAACATTTTCGATTGAGGCTGCGATATCGTTTAGTGGCTTACCTATTCGCTGCACACCTTTTTCAATCATGCGTGATAAAGGGCTGTTTTGGCTTCGGCACATGGCGAGTGCTGAATCCATCTTCCCGTCCATGATATAGCTTTTTATATTGGCCATAAATCCGGCGTCCTCTTTCGATGCCTTATTTGTTGAGAAGAAACGCTCAAAAAAGATATAAATAGCCAGCACCAACAGAGCGGCCAAAGGAATCATGATAAATCCACCTTTTTCGGCCAGTTCCCAAAGTGATAATTTTTCAACCGTTTCAGTTACCTGATTTGTTGTTGTTTGCACTGTATCGGCCACAACCGAATCTCCTGTCTGCACAATTTGCAGAATGACACTCAATATCATAGTTCAAATATTTTGCAATAAAAGTACACCCATTTTGTGCTGAGCAGCCCCTGTTAAAAGCTTTATTGTCAACACAAATATGTTAATTATAACGCAGAAGAAAGGTGATATATTATGGCAGGTGGATTAGTCCTGAACAACTGTCGGCAGAGGCACCCGTTGCACTTGAAAGGATATTTGCTTTTCCTTTAATCCGAAGTAATCCCAGGAATGCAAAAATCATTGCTTCTTTGTATTCCACCAGCACATCTGAAGGCACGTACACAGCCTCACCAAGTCTGGCTTTTATCTGTTTCTCGAGAAATCTGTTTCTTATTCCACCACCGGTAAACAACACTTTTGAAAAATTCCCGGAAACATGAGATATTTGAATGGCCATATGTTCTATCAGTGTTCGCAGAACATCCGCAGAGTTCAGGTAATTAAAATTACTAATTATCGGCAGAAATTCGTTTTCAAAATCTTCTCTCCCCAGTGATTTCGGGGGCTTTAATGAATAATAACCCCACACATTCAGTTCTGTCAGCAACTCATCACAAACAGCACCCTCTGCGGCAATCATACCATCTTCATCGTACGTAAATCCCATTTCTTTCGCAAAATGATTCAACGCAATATTTACCGGGCAAATATCAAATGCCATGCGCTTCCCATCTTCGTGAAAAGAAATATTTGAAAAACCGCCCAGATTAATCACCGCATCAAAATCATTGAATAAAAGCTCATCACCAATGGGCACAAGCGGAGCCCCCTGACCTCCTTTAGCTACATCGGCTGATCGAAAATCACTTATGGTCATTATTCCGGAGTGATGCGCTATTTCTGCACCATTTCCGGCCTGAAATGTATATCCAGCATTAGGTTTATGAAATATAGTATGACCATGAGAAGCAAGAAAACCCGGGTTCAGACTATTCTCAACAATAAATCTCTTGCATAATTTCCCGTAAAACGAACCAAGCTTACGATCAGCAGCAATCAATCCTTCCCCAGCCATTGCCGGCATTTCCGATATCAATTGTAAAATCGGTGTAGGATAATCATATGTAACGGCCTTTTCAATAATAAATTCCCAGCGATCTTCAATATACCTGAATCCGCAATATGCAATATCCACTCCATCGAGCGATGTACCCGACATCAACCCTATACCGTATTCCCATTCACTTGTTTTTTCCGGCTGAATCATAAAGAAGGAATTACATTCTCGCAGCGGATGCCACGAGACCCTTTAATGAGCACAAGTGCATTGCTTAAATTTTCTGAATCCAGAAATCTTGCTGCTTCGTCTGAAGTATTGAAGAACTTTGCATTTGAGAAATCTTTTGAGAATTGCATAAACTCCCGACCAATAAATATATTAAGACTGGCATTTAAATCCATAGCTTTACTGATAATATCGCCATGCTCCTTTTTACTGTCCTTTCCAAGTTCAAGCATATCACCCAGAATTAATACCTTGGTATCAGCATCTAGAGTTTCGAAATTCCCCAATGCTAGCTCCATACTCGACGGATTGGCATTATATGCATCAACAACCAGTGTATTTCTTTCAGTTTTCTGAATCTGAGATCTCTTATTTACGGGCACATAATCGGATAAAGCTTTGTTTATGGAAACGGCAGAAGCACCGAAATATAAACCCAGTGCAATCGCAGCAATGAAGTTAGGAAGATTATAAGAACCGGTAAGATTTGAGTTCAACACATGTGTCTCCTGGTCAACCTGCCATGAAAAGCTCAATAAAAACTCACCGCGAAATTCTTCCACAGCATATTTCTGTCTCCCATAAAAGACACTATTAATACCCTCGCTTTCATAGAGCAGCGTATGATCATCTTCATTTACGAAAACACGTCCGTTTTTTGCTTCAATATATCTGTAGAGCTCAGTTTTAGCCTGTACAACTCCATCAAAAGAACCAAATCCTTCGAGATGGGCTTTTCCAATATTTGTTATCAGTCCAAAATCAGGATTAGCAATTTTACAAAGTGCTTCAATCTCACCAATATGATTGGCACCCATTTCAATGATGGCATATTCATGGTGCTTTTTCACTGACAGGAGGCTAAGCGGAACGCCAATATGATTATTCAGATTACCCTGAGTAAAAAACGTATTACCTGCACAGGAAAGGGCTGTGCCACACAACTCCTTAGTTGTTGTCTTTCCATTGGTGCCTGTAATAGCAATGACAGGAATATCAAGTTTTGATCGATGATATGAGGCGAGCTTCTGCAGTGTTTCAAGCGTATTTTCACAATAATAACAATCCGCATGTGTTTTAAACTCAGGGTTCTGAGTTACTACTAGTGAGGCCCCTTTCTTCAATGCCTCATCAACAAAGTTATTGGCATCAAAGTTATCACCCTTTAATGCGAAAAATATCTGACCTTCTTCAATACTACGGGTGTCTGTAGAAATGCCCCTGGCGGCTGAATATCGTTTGTAAAGTTCTTCCATTTTCAATAAAAAACCCCTGTCCGGGAAAAGACAGGGGTAAATATAATGAATTTTATAATGTCATTAGAATCCGATCGGGCTTCCAACACGGTGCATAGCACAGCGGAATCCGATATAATCAGTTGAAAGTTCCTGATCGAGGTAACGACGTGTTCCCGGGCTTTGGTAATAAGCTCTGTCTTTCCAAGAGCCACCTTTATAAACACGTGCTTTATTGTCAATCATTGATGATTTTCCATATTCGTACATCATCTTATTGGCCATTTCTTCATCTTTATACATGTCATCATAATAGTAAATAGATGAAGTGTGATCACCATCGAGGAAGTTACGGTTGTCAGAGTAACGGTAGTTACGTCTGTTGGCAGCTTCTTCTTCAGTAACCGGACGCCACTGGATACGACCCAGACTATCTTTTTCAGCAATCAGACCTTCTTCGTCACGAACCTGAGTTTGGAACTCATTTCCACGGAAAGAACGGAAATCGTCGAAATCTTCAAACGAAAGTGGACGATAAACATCGAGAACCCACTCAGCAACGTTACCGGCCATATTATACAGACCATAATCATTTGGCCAGTATGAGTATACAGGTGCTGTAATATCGGCAGCATCGTTAAGGTTACCGGCTACACCCATATTATCACCACGACCGCGCTTAAAGTTGGTTACAAACTGTCCCATGCTCTTATAATAATCGGTACGAAGAATATGACCATTCCATGGGTATATTCTGCGCTCAATTACACGCTCAAAGAGTGTATTTCCAATAAGACCCAGAGCAGCAAATTCCCATTCAGCCTCGGTGGGGAGTCGATATTTCGGAAGGAGAATACCATCTTCCATACGTACTTTACGGGTACCTGCACCATTAGGATCCAGGTCATATAGATCATTCTTAACCAGTCCTTCAAACTGTCCTGCCAGGTAAGCTTCAGTATTGAAGTTTTCTTCGTTCATCTGGTTGGGATCAATTTTGAGGATACCTTCGCGAATAAGAATATACTCATTTACACGGTCGGTACGCCATTCGCAATAGCGATTGGCTTTGGTCCAGCTGACACCTACTACCGGGTAATATGCATAGGCGGGATGCCTGAAATAATACTCAACATAAGGTTCGTTATACCCCAGGCGGGATCTCCACACCAGAGTATCGGGCAATGCCTGTTTCACTACTTCGGGATAATCCACGCCGAATACACGACCCAGCCAGTAAATATACTCGCGGTAATCTACGTTGGCTACCTCAGACATATCCATGTAATATGAAGAAACAGTTACACGTCTTGGAACATTATCCCATTTGTATGGAACTTCCTGTTCGGTACGACCCATTACAAAGGTTCCGCCTTCAATAAGGATGAGACCCGGGCCTGTTTCCTGTTCTTCGTAAGGTACTACCTCAAAACCACCCCATCTGGGATCGTTGTAGAACCATGCAGTAGTGCGGGAGCGTTCTCTGTAGCATGATGAAAACACCAGACTGATAAGTCCCAGCAGTACAATTCCCTTTAAAATCCTGTTGCTATTTGACATGTTAAATCAATTTTCGGTTCAAATATATAACAATTAACTAAAACGAGGGGCAATTTATTGCACGTATCCTCTTCCTTTTCGGTGAACATTCAAACTGAATGGTCAGTGAAAATTCGTGCGCTCCCCCGGATGCATTGGTCAGTTTGGAAACAGTTAAATCATAGCTGTATCCAAATTTAAACACTTGCTGCTGAAAGCCCAGTAAAACAATTACAGCATCTGAATTGTCAAAATTATGACGATACCATGTTCCTACTACGAAAGGAAATTTATTGAGGTAAAGTCCATAATTCAACTGTTCAAATTCCTGTTGTTTCTGGAACATTATATTTGGGGAGATGCTAGTCTCCTCGATAGTTCTTTTACGGCTGTTATCGCCTTCAATACTGATAATAGCTCCGGTATGAACGGTATATTTCATTGGAAGCTCTGAATAACTAATGAATCCTTCGTTTGGTGTAGTCAAATGATGCACAGCGAATCCCATATAGAATCGCTCGGTATATCCCACCATTCCGGCTGAAAAGTCGGCAAATGTTTTTACAAGACCATCTGTCGGGTACTGCTCATTGGTATTAAATACAAATCCATGGCGCGGATCAATCTGATCCCCAAAAGTGAGTTTCTCCCAATCGAGGCTTTTTTGCAGAAATGTTGCCTGAATACCGGCTTTAAGTGAAAACTTACGTCCAAGATCGAGTTTATATGAATAAATCCCACTGGCCATAGTAGTGCTCAATGTACCTTCACCAGCCCTGTCAACATTAACCAGTACTCCGATACCACCGGAAAGCGCATCAACATGCTGATCATAAGAAGCATTGTAAGTAACATACTGCCCTGAAATAGAAGGCCACTGATTACGGTAATTCATAATCAAACGCGGACATACAGGTGTACCCGCCATAGACGGATTAAGGTACAGCGGATTTGCATAATATTGAGAAAAATGCGGATCCTGAGCAACAGCATCCATAGAATAAAACGCCATTGATATCATGGCTATCAATATACCCCGAATAAATTTCTTTGTCATATGCATCAGTATTTAACGACAAAAATATTAAAGATTTCTTATGAAACCTAATCCTAATTACATTTTTTATACTTTTTTTTTCAGGAAAGGTTACGATTTAACATAAATCAACCCAAATTTTTTTACTTATCGTGTTAACAATACTCAAAAATATACATTGCAGAAAAAAATATACAATATTTTTGTCGCTTTATTGTTATTATGCCGAAAAACAGATTTATGAAAACTATTGCAGGTTTATTTCTTGCTATCATACTCGCCATTGGCGGTTATGCCCAGACATCGAGAACACAGACCGGCGCACAGAGTAATAGCGTCTCTGATTTCCCGGTTCAGGGAAGCATCTATACTGATTTTGATGTCAGGCCATTTTTCTTTGAAAATATTGGAAAACTATCTTATAATGAAAACTTTACGCCGGAACTGATTGTAAAAAGTGTTAAAGTCGTAAACAGCAATGATATTCCTGCAGAAATCAAAGATGCTCTAACCAACCATTTTTCTTTAATTCCACAAACATCAACCATTAAAAAACAAAACATAGCAGGAGTTTTTATTTCCTGCCTGAGAAAAAACCCGCAAAGCGGACAAATTGAACTTTTAACAGATTACGAAATCAATTACACCACCGCTCCTTCATTTTTACAAACCGATATTCCACAAAAAATATACGCCGCAAATTCAATTCTTGCCAGTGGCGAATGGTATAAAATATCCACTACTCAAAGCGGAATACATCGAATTACATATGACGACATTGAGGACTGGGGAATTGACCCGGCTGATATTAATCCGCAAAACATCAGGATTTATGGCAACGGCCCTCAAATGCTGCCTGAAGCTAATGCAGAAGAGCGCTACGATGATCTGGTTGAAAATGCAATTTACGTAGAAGGAGAAGCTGACGGCAGTTTCGATCAGGGAGATTATATTCTGTTTTATGCCGAAGGTATTCAATATTGGAAATTTGATTCAGCAACACAAAATTTTGTTCATGAGAACAATCTTTATACAGACGAGAATTATTTTTTCCTGAACTTCGATCTCGGCCCCGGCGAGAGAGTTTCAGACCTGAGTTCCAGTTCATCTCCGGCCACTCAATCCTGCACTCAATTTTATGATTTCCGAATGCACGAAATTGATCAGTACAACCTTCTGAAATCAGGAAAAATGTGGTTTGGTGAAATCTTCGAATCTGTTAGCAGTACTCAGAGTTTTTCATTCTCATTTGCCAATATTCTGGCCGACTCAGCAGTGAGTATTAAAGCAGCTGTGGCAGGACGTGCCTCAACAGCCACTTCATTTACACTATCAAGCGGATCAGCCAGCGACAATATTTCCATTCTCGCAACCAGCGGTTATGTAAATGACTATGCAAAATACAATACCGGCACAATTTCTTTTACCAATGCAGGGTCAAATATTTCTGTTACACTCACTTATAACAATGGCGGCAACACCGAAGCCATTGGCTGGCTCGATTATATTGAAGTGAAAGCATGGCGGCAACTCAGTTTTGCAGGTAATCAAATGGCTTTCAGAAACCAATTCATGACAGGAAGTGGCAATATTACAGACTACACTCTGGCAAATGCATCTGGGGTAAATGTATGGGACATCAGCGATCCTCTTCACCCCGGAAAAGTTCAGGGAACCCTTGCAGGCACTGATCTGACATTCAGACTTGAAAATGACAGCCTTAAGCAGTTTATTGCTTTCAATGGTTTATTGTATTATTCCCCGGATTTTGAGGGCAGTGTAGAGAACCAGAACCTACATGCTTCACCGCAAACAGACTATATCATTGTATCATATCCTACTTTCAGAAATCAGGCGAATTCTATCGGGCAGCTTCATGAAGACATTGACGGGTATACCTATCTTGTTGTAAGCCCTCAACAAATATACAACGAGTTCTCATCCGGAAAACAAGATCCGGCGGCCATACGTGATTTCCTTAAAATGTTTTACGACAGGGCAACCACACAGGCCGAATTGCCACGATTCCTTCTTTTGCTGGGTGATGCATCTTACGATTATAAAAACAGAATCAACAATAATAATAATTTAGTTCCCACATTTGAATCTGCAAACTCCCTTGCCCCAACTGCATCCTATGCATCTGATGATTTCTTTGGATTACTTGATGACTCGGAAGGAGCTGACTGTAGCGGACATCTCGATATTGGAGTTGGGCGCTTACCTATAAACAGTATAGAGGAAGCAGAGGCCATGGTGGAGAAATTAAAGAAATACACTTCACCGGTGAAACTTCAGGATGGTTCGGTGGGCTGCAGCACGGGCGAATGCAATATTTCAAATATGGCCGACTGGCGAAATAATATTTGCTTTGTATGCGATGATGAAGATGGCAACCTGCATTTTATTCAGGCCGACAGACTCGCAAACATAGTTGATACGATCTTCGACTTTCTAAATGTGGATAAAATTTATCTCGACGCTTTTAATCAGATCAGCACTACCGGTGGTGAAAGGGCGCCTGAAGTAAACGACGCTATTGACCAAAGAGTTGAAAAAGGTGCATTAATCATTAATTATACCGGACATGGTGGTGAAGTCGGATGGGCACATGAGCGGATTCTTGAACTGTCTTCCATACAGAACTGGACAAATTCCTGTAATCTGCCTGTATTTGTTACTGCAACATGCGAATTTTCCCGTTTCGATGATCCCGGCAGAACCTCGGCCGGAGAATATGTTTTTATTAACCCGGATGGAGGTGGCATTGCCTTGCTCACCACAACACGTCTGGCTTTCTCTACCTATAATGAAGCTCTGAACAACTCATTCTACGAAAAAGCTTTTGATAAAAGCTCGGGACAATATATGACACTTGGTGAACTTGCCGCGTATTCGAAAACCGATAACGGAAGTATATCCTTCCTGCGTAATTTCAGCTTATTGGGCGATCCGGCTTTAACCATGTCATACCCAGAAAACCAGGTGATTACTTCCACTATAAACGGTGTTGATGTTGGTGTATTTAATGATACTGTTGGCGCACTCTCGCTTATTAGAGTTTCAGGATACATTGCCGATCCGTCAGGTGTAAAAATTGACGATTATAACGGAACCCTTTATCCAACGGTTTACGATAAAGCTTCAATATATACGACTCTTGCAACAAACCCCCAGAGCTATGAAGCCAATTTTTCATTGCAAAAGAATATTATTTACAGGGGTAAAGCAAGCATAATTAATGGTGAATTTACTTTCAGTTTCATAATCCCCATTGATATTCAGTATAATTATGGACTGGGACGTATCTCTTACTACGCTGAAGACGGTGAAAGTGATGCTACCGGATGGTTTGAAGATTTTATAATTGGCGGCAGCTCTGATTCTCTCATCGTTGATCAGACCGGTCCTGAAATTGATCTCTACATGAACAATGATCAATTTGTTTCGGGTGGAATCACTGACGAGAACCCCATACTTATTGCCAATCTTAATGATGAAAATGGCATCAACACAGTTGGAACAGGAATTGGCCATGACCTGACTGCTACACTCGACAATAACACCTCAGATGTAGTGGTATTGAATGATTATTATGAGGCAGATACAGACAGCTACCAAAGCGGGTCTGTAATGTATCAGTTTAAAAACCTGACGGAAGGAAATCATACTTTGCGTTTCAAAGCCTGGGACATTTTAAACAACTCATCGGAAAGCACAATAGAATTTGTAGTTTCCGCATCTGCGTCACTGGCACTCAGCCATGTTCTAAACTACCCCAATCCGTTTACTACATCTACTGAATTCTGGTTTGAACATAACCAGCCCTGTTGTGCTCTTGATGTTCAGATTCAGATTTTCACCATAACAGGAAGACTTGTAAAAACAATAAATCAGCAGGTTCAGACCAACGGATTTAAAGCCGATCCCATTCAGTGGGATGGCACAGACGACTACGGATCTCAGTTAGCCAAAGGAGTGTATATCTACCGCATCAGAATCAAGAATGAAGAAGGAGGATATGCAGAAAAATCTGAAAAACTGGTGATTCTAAAATAAATTGATTTCGTACATTTGCAAAATAATTAAGGATAATGAGAAATTTGAAATTTGGTGTAATCGTTGTAATCATAGCTTTCTTTGCGCAGAACACTAGCGCTCAGACCTCTTACGACGATTTACTTGGGCAGGATGGAACTATCAATACCATTACAACCTCAGTGCCTTTTCTGATGATTGCTCCCGATGCACGAGGCGGAGCTCTTGGTGATGCGGGAGTTGCATCTTCACCTGATGTTTATTCCATGCACTGGAATCCTGCCAAATATGCTTTTATAGAGCAAAACATGGGGTTCTCCGTTTCTTACAGCCCATGGCTTAAAGCGCTGGTAAACGATATTAGCCTTGCCTATCTTACCGGTTATTATAAACTTAAAGACGACCAGGTCATTGCCAGTTCTCTCCGATATTTTTCATTGGGTGAAATTATTTTCACCGATAATATAGGAACTGAAATCGGGCAGTTTTCTCCCAGTGAGTTTGCTCTGGATGTAGCTTATTCAAGAAAATTCTCTGACAATATAAGCGGTTCAGTTGCTCTTCGTTATATATACTCCAATCTTACCGGTGGTATATTCGTTAGCGGAGCCCAGTCAAAACCGGGGCAAAGTGTTGCCGCAGATGTTTCTTTCTATTATCAGAAAGAAGTTGAAATGGGTGATCTGCCGGGCATGTTCGCCTTTGGTGCAAATATCAGTAATATTGGAGCCAAGATCACTTATACTGAAATTCAGCAGCGTTCATTTATTCCGATCAATCTACGTGTTGGTCCTTCACTCTCACTTGAGATTGACGAGTATAATGAAATAATGTTCACATTCGATCTGAATAAATTACTGGTACCTACCCCACCTATCTATTTGCGTGATTCTGCCGGTCAACCTGTAAAAGACGATGTAACCGGAGAATATGTAATTGACGAAGGAAAAGATCCGGATCGTTCCGTTGTTTCAGGTATGTTTGGCTCATTTTCAGACGCGCCCGGTGGCTTCAAGGAAGAATTCCATGAGATTAATTACAGCATCGGAACTGAATACTGGTACGATCAGCAATTTGCCATCAGAGGCGGGTTCTTTTATGAGCATCCGACTAAAGGTAACAGAAAATATATCACAGTAGGAGCCGGATTACGCTATAATGTATTTGGCCTTGATTTCTCTTATCTTATTCCGCTGGAGCAAAGAAACCCACTGGAAAACACGCTTCGTTTCACCCTTGTGTTTAATTTCGAAGCGGCCAACGCAGCTGACTAATGAAAGATATTCGTACGGGACTGGGATATGATCTGCATCGACTGGAAGCAGGCAGACCCTTTATTTTAGGCGGCATTCATATACCTGCTGATTTTGGTCCTGTGGGATACAGCGACGGTGATGCATTGATACACGCCATTTGCGATGCCATGATTGGTGCTTTAAGTTTAGGCGATATCGGGCAACATTTTCCGGATACCGATCCTGAGTTTAAGGGAATTAACAGCATGATATTGCTGGAGAAGACCATGAATTTGGTGAGGAAGCACGGATATTCCATTAATAATATAGACAGCACGGTGATTCTGGAAAGCCCCAGAATATCACCTTATATGGACCCCATTAAGGAATCTTTAGCAGGAGTTCTCGGAATTCCGGCTGACAGAATTTCGGTAAAAGCCACCACAAATGAACGGGTGGATGCCACAGGCGAAGGAAGAGCCATTGCGGTTTATACCAGCATTTTACTGATTAAATAATCACTCCTACATACAAAAGAAAAGCCACTCCCGAACGAGAGTGGCTTTTTTACATAAACCTATGTAGAACTGAGAGTTTTATTCTGTTCTGTGCGGACAGTTGGCATTGTTATTTTTATGGCCCGTTCCGTGAGGACCGGTTCCGTCGTGCATACCCTGACCGTTGCCTCCATGCATTCCATTTCCAGTTCCATGTCCGCTGCCATTACCATGTCCACCACACATTCCAGAACCTGAGTGCGATCCATGTTTGCTGTGTTTTTTACCCATGGCGAAATGTTGGTCATACCACAATTGTTGTTCTTCAGTAAGAAGTTTACGAACAGCCATACGGTGATCGAGTTTTGCCTGAGCCATTTGAAGTTTAATGGCTGCAATCTCTTTTAGAACTGCTTTTGCAGCGTCAACATCAATATTTTCTCCGGTGGTCAGAGAAATATACTGGGCCTCTTTCTCAGCCAGCTCTGTTTTATACTCAAACATAATCTTCTGATGTTCAATGCGTAGTGCATCAATTTTCTCAGCCTGGTCTTCAGACAAATCAGGAATACCCATTTTGTGATGCTGAGCTTTGTTTTGTGTTTGCGGGCATTTATTTTTCTGGGCTGAAGCCTCACTTACCCAAAGTGCACCTATAAGTGCAAGTCCTATGATCAAAGTTTTCTTTAACATAATTGTTTCTCCTTTATATTTAGTTTTTGTTTAATGACAATGTTTATTATTCTTACGCCCTTTTTGGCGATGACCTGCATTATGCATTGGAATCATTCTTCGTTCAAAAAAAGCAAAAAGCGAATCTACCTGCACAGGATCCAGAAATGATTTAAGGCTCAGCATGTGATGTACTGTTTCCATTTGCAAATCACGCTCTAGAGATGCAATCTTTTCCACATACTCATCCACTTTCATAGTATCCGGATTTTCCTGCTGCAGCTCGGTAAATAAAGACTGACGCACCATCATAATAGTATCGAATATTGGCTCTACCAAGGCCAGATGATTCAGCTTTTCAGCTCTGAAATATTCAAATTGCTCATCCGTCAAATTCAGTTTGTCAATCAGAACATCTCTGCCTCCCTGATGCATATTATCATTGAAGTCCTGTGTTACCGGTCCCGGAGGCGGACCAAGATTTGGTTTAACAACAACCAATGTAACCAGTGCAGATGTGGAAATTACACTGATTATGATAAAAACCCAAAGTAAAATATTTTTATTATTCATTGCTTGTTCCCTCCGTCATAAATGCATCATAATAAAGCAGGTCTGTGGTTTGTGTCATGTAATTGCTTTCGCTGGTTTCTGTAAAAACTATTTCATTTTGCGACTGTGTATCGACAGTACTAAACAGCGTGCTGCCAATAAAAAATCCCAAAACAAGAGAAGCTGCAATACCTGAAACAGCTGGCCATAACACACGACGTTTACCCCAATTGCTCTTTTCGGCAACGTAGTCAATGATTTTATCCGGCAGATCTTCACCTGCGTGCACATCCGGCCAGATTTCGCCGATACGATCTACCGATGACATTAATTGATAATATGCGCTACAATCAGAACATTCCTCAAGATGGATTTTCACCCCCTCGGGAAGCTTTCCGTTGCTCTGCAGCATTTCAATTTTATATCTTACGTCTTTGCAATTCATATCGACTTTCTGTTTTATTTGACAATGACCTGAAAAAAAACTTGCGTCTATTTATAATTTTTTTTGTAGAACTCACTTAAATCTTTTTTTAAATTGGCTCTGGCTCTGAATATCAGGGACTCCACAGAAGACAGTGAAGTATTTAAAATATCGGCAATATCCTGATACGACTGACCCTCATGATTATGTAAAATAAATGCAGAGCGCTGTCGTTCGGGCAATCTGTTCATGGCCTGATTTAATACAACCGACAATTCACGGTTTTCCAATTTAAACCCTGCTTCACTTGAACGATCAGCTTCCACCTGAATCTCTTGTCTGTCTTCATCTTCACCGCCTTGTATAATAGAGAGATTGCCTTTATGCTTCTTCTCTTTTTTGAGAAAATTCAGTGCTTTATTTACTCCAATACGGTATATCCATGTATTTATACTCGATTTTCCTTTGAATTTCTGAATGGATTTATACACCTCAAGATAGACCTCCTGAATTAAATCTTCAGCATCATCTTTATTCTGTACAAAACGGTATAGAAGACGAAATACCGAATCATGCGTTTTTTTTACCAATTGTTCAAACGCCTGACGATCACCTTTTTGTATAGCTTTGATGTCAATCAAAAAAATAGTGCTTTATCCTTTGACAATATTACTAAAGAATTCTTGCGAAAAATATTGTAATTAATCCTCTTCTTCTATTTCGAGGTGCTGTATGTGTATATTTACATCTTCACCATAAAGATATTGAAGTTCTCTGCGAAAAGTTTCTGCACAATACACTGAGCGATGCTGACCTCCGGTACATCCAAATGCAAAAGAAATATACCTGAAATCACGTTCCATGTAGTTTTCTATGGCATCACGGGCCATTTCAATCGAGTTTCTTAAAAAACGCTCCACAGATTTCTCTCGACTAAGCATCTTAATAACTTCATCATCAAGGCCGGTCAGCTTTGCCAATTTTGGGTCCCGACCCGGATTGGGCAAAAACCGGCAATCAAAAACAAAACCTCCACCATGTTCTGCATTAATATCGGGGTAATGTTTTTTCAGGGAAATGCTGCAGATATTGATTTCCAGTTTATCGGCTTCAGATTCTTTCACACCATCATCCACAAACCGGTCAACAATACAGTTTAATACCTTATGCAGTTCCGGGTATTTTGTTTGATATTCATCTTTATCAATAATCTGCATTAAATTTCGGGCTGCAAAAGGAACCGACTGCAGAAAATGCGATTTTTTCTCATAATAGCCACGGTAACCATATGCGCCAAAAGCCTGCATTATTCGCATGAGTACAAAATCATCAAAATACTGACGAAAGAGTGAAGAAGACGCCAGTTTTTCTTCCTCCATTCTCTGACAATAATAATTCAGCATTTCTGTCCTGAACTCCGGACTAAGATCAGCCTTTGAATCATAAAGCAGCGAAGCCAGATCATATTGCAAAGCTCCGCGTCGTCCACCCTGATAGTCGATAAAACAAGGTTCACCATCTTTAATCATCACATTGCGGGACTGAAAATCGCGATACATAAAATAATGAGAAGGAACATGTGCCAAGTGCGATGAAAATGCCTTGAAATCATCCTCCAGTAATTCCTCATCAAAGGGGATATAAGCCAGTTTCAGAAAGTAGTATTTAAAATAGTTCAAATCCCACATCATGCTGGTATTATCAAATGAAATACGGGAAAAGAACATCTTAATATCAGGCGCCTGAACAAACTGAAAGCGAAGCAGGTTATCAATAACCTTTTTATACATTTCAGTCACATTGCTTTCCAGAGAAGGGTTCTTGCGGCTGTCAAGAATAAGCTGATACAACGATTCACTTCCAAGATCAGTTTGCAGATATAAAATCTCTTCCTTGTCAACACCTATTATTTCAGGTACAGGAAGATTATTTTCATTAAAATGCTCTGTTAATGCAATAAAAGCCCTGTTTTCAGCCACATCGGAATTAAAGGTAGCGATACAGCTCTCATTGTCGAAGAATACTCTCCAGTATTTCCGGTTGGAGCCCGATTCAGGGAGTTTTTCAATACTCGAAATCTGCTTACCCAAAATGGCAGCAGCACGATTCTTCATCTCATTGGTTCTCATAAATTATTCCCATGCATCTCCCACATGCACACTCAAAACCGGCAGCGGGCTGTTGTTAACCATTTGCTGAGCATAGGGTCCCAGCATAATGTTTGCCATAGAACTTTCCTGCTCCGTCATTATCACAAGCAGGTCGGCTTCAACTTTGTCAATTACGCCCAGCAAATCTGCAGTGAGATTGGTTGTTAGTTTATCCATAACCTCATAATCAATCCCTTCGGCTTTCATGTCTTCCACCACTACATCTGCATATTGATTTACCTTGCGTTTGAAAACCGAAACATTGCTGGTATACAAACGCAGAAGCACTACCTTTGCCTTTGATGCCTTGGCAATCTTAATAGCAATGGCAGCTTTTTCCATCGTCTCTGGTGTAGAATCAATCGGCAAAACAATGGTTCCCAATTTCTCCGGAACATGATAATCCTGTCTGATGGTAATCACCGGACAAGGAGCTGTGGAAACAATACGATTGGCGTTGGAGCCAATCCACAATTCTTCATAGCCACTTATGCCATGTGTTCCGGTAACAATGCAAATACTGCTGTTAATCTTGGCAAAATTTGAAATTTCGTCATATACTTTCCCACTACGAATCTTATACTTTAAGCGCTCTTTGGGAATACGATCGGCAAATTCTTCAATCAGCTCTGCAAAGCGGTTATGCACCTCCTCTCTGTAATTGGAAGAATCATCAAAAATATTATCCGGATTATGTGGCTTGTCAATCCACAACATCATTACAGAAACATCCAGATCATTGGCCATATTTACTGCAAACTTAAGCGCATTCAATGAGCCTTTTGAAAAATCAATTCCGACAAGAATATCACTCATAGCTGTATTATTTATCTGTTGCAAGATACGAATAAAGATTTCAAAAAATCAAGTGAAAAATATAAAAGTTTTCAAGTAATGCCGATAATTTTCAAGTCGTAGTGAAAAACACCATGAGTTTGGTGAGTTATGCGATTAAGAATAGGATGGTGGTGATTTGATGTGCTAATGTGTTAATTGATTAATTTGCTAATTGTGCCTGGTAGTTCTTTTGGATTTTGCTGAAGAATCAACCCTTAATCTTCTTCTGCTTTGCTTTATAATTCTTTCTCTTTATAGTAAACAGTAGTTTTTTCGCAATAACTCTGTCTACAATCACATAAATTACAATGCGAATTCTATCTACATCAATGTTGACCGAAACTACATCATTATAAGTTGTAATATTGCAAAAGAATAAATCCTCCTGATAAACCAATGCGATTTTATCCTCAGTAAAATCAGATCGTGACAATATCGTTTTTACGTCTGTGATATCAAAAACATAATTGTAATTACATAATAAAGGGTGGTCCAAACCTATATCAGGCGTTTCAACAATGTGTCTGCTTTTCGAAATGGAATAAAAAACCTTATCCCAGGCAATGCTGTCATTTTCTTGCCCCGATGTATTAAACTGAAAAAATGATAGCAATATTAAAAGGAATGTGACTTTAATTTGCATATAATTCATTTGTTAATCTCAAAAATAATAAATTTTATGTCATGCTGAGCAAGTCGAAGTAGACATAAAATTTATTCGAAGTTTTGCCAAACAACAGGCCTCAAAAACCGAAATATAGCCTGCGCCCCTACCGAAGT
>PKSX01000047.1 GCA_002869435.1 Marinilabiliales bacterium
ATGATTGAAGAAATTAAGCGGGTGGAAGAAGTTTTGATGGGGTAACAATTTTCACTTTCTAACTAGACGCAGATTATTCGCCAGGTCTATTTATTTTTTAAATGTGCTCATGAGCTCGCTTCGCTCGGTTTACGCTGCAGCAAGGTTTTTACGGATTTACACTGATAGAGCAATCCGCGTTAATCCGTATATTAATTGTTTCAGCGTTCATCCGCATCTACATTCCAACTTGCACTTTCCACTTTATACTTTCAACTCCAATAAAATCCTTAAGTTTGTAGTAGATTTTATTGCTATGAAAAACCTGCTCAAACCCTATATCGACAAGATCAACGAAGCATGGGAAGACCGTGACCTTCTAAACAAAGAAGAATACAAAGATGCCGTGCTTTTTGCACTCGAAGAAATCGATGCAGGACGTCTGCGTGTTGCCGAACCCCTTGGCGACGACTGGAAAGTAAACGAATGGCTGAAAAAAGCTGTTCTGCTGTATTTTCCAATTACCACTATGGAATCGTATAATGCCGGGCCGCTTGAATTCCATGACAGAATTCCATTAAAAAAGGACTATAAAGAAAAAGGCGTTCGTGTTATACCACATGCTGTTGCACGTTATGGAGCATATATTGCATACGGCGTGGTACTTATGCCATCGTATGTAAATATTGGAGCGTATGTAGACAGTGGAACCATGGTCGACACATGGGCCACAGTAGGATCTTGTGCCCAAATCGGCAAGAATGTCCATCTGAGTGGCGGTGTTGGTATTGGTGGTGTACTGGAGCCATTGCAAGCTGCACCGGTCATCATCGAAGACGGTTGTTTTATTGGTTCGCGATGTATTGTTGTGGAAGGCGCCAGAGTAGGCACTGAAGCTGTACTTGGGGCAAATACAGTAATTACGGGATCCACAAAAATCATAGATGTTAGCACCCCTGACAAGAAAGAATACAAAGGCTATATCCCTCCTCGCTCGGTGGTAATCCCGGGTAGTTATACCAAAGAATTCCCGGGTGGTAGCTATAATGTGAATTGCGCCCTCATTATAGGTCAACGAAAAGAAAGCACCGATAAAAAGACCTCTCTGAATGAAGTTCTACGCGACTTCCAGGTGGAAGTATAGAACGGAGAACGTAGAACGTAAAACGTAGAACGTGGAACGGTGAACGTAAAACGTACTTTATACTTTCCACTATTTTGGCCCCTGAGCCTGTCGAAGGGTCCAATTTATACTTTCCACTGATTCCTTCCGGTATAAACACTATTCTGTTAACATCCTCTGAGTTTTTGCGATCTATTCTGGCGTTATTTTATATACTTTTGACCGTTAAAGCATGCACTGCTATGAAAAAACTATACATATTACTAAGCGGATTACTCATCCTGTTTACTTCGTTAATCAGCACCGCACAGGAAGCTACAATATTCGACAAAGAGTTCTCATACACACAACAATTCACCTATAAATCATCGCCCGGTGCACGCGACTACTATAGTAATTTCATAATTCAGGAGATCGCAAAGTCAATCCCGAAAAGAGCCGATTATACCAGCTTTAATATTACTTATAAACTACAGCAGAAAATCACAAAATTCGATTCCACTCACTATAAAATTTACCTCGAGATTAAGGATTTTGGTGCTAACGGCGACATGTTGTATCGTGGCATCAATGTAAGCAATGTGCTTATTCCCAATGAAATAGATTACACGCTGAAGTTATACAGAATTGAAAGAACCAATCCTTTGCGTCCGGTGGAAGTTGAAATTATGCACAAAGCATATCGATCCACACCTCTTGCCGGGAATTTAGGATACTATCCTATTCTTGAGCTTGAATTCTCTGATACAATAAATGATGGCGAATACACGGTTAAAATACCTGATCAGGAACTCTTTTTCAATGAGCAGGGTAAAACACTTTTTCAGCAGCACATGGCCTATGTAAACGACTATTTTCTAACTGACGGAGTCATTGCGAATGCCATTCTGATTGTACAGGAAATTGATGTAAATAATATTGACAAATTGTCTTTCCACGACGTGGAACTCAAGGAAGTGGAAGCTGATATTGTAACCATCGAGAGTGCCATGTATCCGCAAAACCTGAGTTTGCATGAGAACGATCCTATTGATTTCATCAATAAAATGCACGGGTTAAAACAAATGGTCACTCAGAAAAGATATCAGCTTAACCAGCAGTTATCGGTACTCGACATGTTGTTTTATCAGCGCGGCAATGATTTTCTTGCCAGCGGCAACCTGACTGATGCTGAAATTTACTACAATAAATCTTTGCAGATCAACCCATTTTATGCACCGGCTCAATATCAGCTTGCCCGTATGCAGTTCAACAACGGGCTAGTTGACACATCGGCTCAAATGATTAATCTTGCGCTCTTAAAGATGAATCCTGACCCATCTACGCAACAATTATTGATTCAACTTGGCAATGACGTATACAACGAATTGCTCAATATGGGCGAAAGACAAACAACCCAGCAAAATTTTAACGAAGCCATCGCATTGTTTGAAAGGGCAAAATGGTTCTGCACCTCCACAACCGGAATGGTTTGCACAGATCGTCTGAACAAAGGATTGTCGCAGGCACGCTATGGTATTTACCACAGCTATTTACAGGTAGCCGAAAAAGCAATTGAAAACAAGAGGCTTGATATTGCCGGCAATTACATCAACCAGAGTCTTGAGTATCAGAAACAACATCAGGACGAAATTATTGCACCCACCGAGAGCATGAACATGATGGATCGCCTCAGCAGAGCGTATATTGATCGCGGGCATCAGCTTAATCGTGAAAAAAACTATGAAGAGGCCCTGTATAATTTTGGACGTGCAGATAGCCTGATTAACACTTATCCTTCACTCACCAAACATGATGACATTGCGTCAGGAATGAAGTTCTCAAGAAACGGAATCTATCGTCAGAAGACTGATGCAGCACGAATTGCCCTCGAGGCAGGGAAACTTGATGAAGCTGAAGATCTTTGCAATGATGCTCTGAATTACCAGCAGCAGTATGCCAAAGATGTAAGTGACCGCAGTACAGCCATGTCGGTAATGACAAAAATCAAAAAACAGAGATACGACATTGCCATTGAAGATGGAGAAAAATCTC
This sequence comes from Marinilabiliales bacterium, assembly GCA_002869435.1. Lineage (GTDB taxonomy): Bacteria > Bacteroidota > Bacteroidia > Bacteroidales > DTU049 > BM518. The sequence continues at coordinate 3,137 of PKSX01000047.1, forward strand.
TGAACAGATCAGATAATCAAAAGGCACTTGATAAGTTTTTACTAGCCAGAAACCTGGAAAATGATTTTAATTTCGACCAAAACGACAGTCTGGCTATTTTTATTCGCCTTGCAGCAAAGCCTTTAACCATGCAGAAAATTAAAGACGGACAAGTAAAAGCATGGGGAAATAAATTAACGGAGGCAAGAACCCTGTATGCAGAAGCCAGTGAAGACATAAAGGCATACGGTTTGGAAAAAGACCAGGAGCTTGCCACTGAACTTCAGGCATTGAAAGACAAGATTTTCTCTCAGGAATGTACCAATGCAGAAAATGATTACAAAGCCAAACTGGACAAAGCATCAAAGGAAATAGCCAGAGGTGATTACAGTACGGCAGCTGTAAGTTACCAGGAAGCCATTGATGTTACCAATGCAAATATTTTGTGCAATATTGACAATTCATTTGCAAGAAAAGAAAAGATTAGAATTAAGCCGGCCATGGAGTATCAAAACCTGATGACAGGAGTAATGAACCTTGCAGCCAGAACAAATTACACAGAATGCATTAATAAATTGAAAATTGCAGGAGTTTTTTATGAAACCAATCGCATCGATACTTTTGGTCTCAGTCACTCAAGCACACTTAGTTTTATACAAAACAGCTCTGATGTAAACTTCATATTCTTCGGTGTGGATTATTTTCTAAAGGAAAAAGATTACGATGCTTCATTAATATTATTAAAAGAACTTATGAAGCGCAACTACCCTGTGAAATATACTAAAAGCATACAGTATCAACTGGGATCAAAAATGGCCATCAGGGATAAAATTGCCAACCCCGGTGGGGATTATAACATCAATATTCTGAAATATACCGAAGGAGAAAAATACCTGAAGTATTTCAAAAAGATGTACAAGAAAACCTGGAAAAAGAATTAATCCTGAATGACAGACAATAATCAAATCAAAATGTCTTCAGTTCTTAATAAAAGAATTGAAAGTGAGCATAATATGCTCTCATTGATTGACTTTCTGGGTGGGCATAATGATCATTTCCCCAGCCGCAAGAGTGCAAAAAAAGCAATTGAGAAAGGTTTGGTGCATATCAACCGCAGCCGGGCAAAAACAAATTATAAACTTAAAGCCGGTGATCTGCTCGAGATATTTCCTGATGAGCAAAAGAAAAAACCTGAACTTGACCTAAAAATAGAAGTTCTTTTTGAGGATGATCATCTGGCCATAATCAATAAACCAGCCGGAATACAGGTAAGTGGTAATCAAAGAAATACACTTGAAAATGCTCTGTCAAAAAACCTGAAACCATCTTCAGAAGAAGATGCACTTCCTTATCCTGAACCCATTCACCGGCTCGATTTTCAAACTACCGGTATTGTTTTAATTGGCAAAACATCCTCAGCAGTGCGGATGCTCAATAAGATGTTTGAAGAACGCAAAATTGACAAAGAATACACAGCTGTATGCATTGGCGAAATGCCGGAAACAGGCGAAATTAGCTCTCCCATTAACGGCAAAACAGCTTTTACCTCATTTTCGGTCATAAAAAGCAAGTCCTCATCAAAATACAAATTCCTTAATCTGGTTCAGGTACGTATTGAAACCGGACGCCGGCATCAGATAAGAAAACACATGTTTGAGATGGGTAATCCCATATTCGGGGATCCTGAATACGGATTCAAAGGTCTTATGCCTAAAGGGCGCGGGATGTTTTTGCATGCATCGGGAATTAAATTCAACCATCCGGTAAACGGAGAGTTGATCCGAATCGAATGTAAATTACCCAATAAATTTGGCAAGTTATTTTAAAACACAATCAGGCAAAGTTTTTGCTGCATTATTTGTAATTAACCCCGTAAATTTGCACCATGATACTCCGCATATTATTATTCCTCGCTATTAACTTTGCAGCCATTGGGCTGGGAGGACTTTTCACTTCCAAAGGCGTGCCTTCAGACTGGTATGTCAATCTTATGAAAGCTCCGTGGACACCTCCCGGCTGGGTTTTTGGTGCCGCATGGACCACCATAATGATATGCCTCGCTTTTTACATGCCATACGCTCTTGAAAAAACCGAAAGCAGAAATGTTCTTATCATTGTTTTTGCCATTCAATGGATACTCAATGTGGCGTGGAGTCCGGTATTCTTTAA
>PKSX01000153.1 GCA_002869435.1 Marinilabiliales bacterium
AAGAACTTAGATGGGAGAACTTAGACGCGGATTTACGCGGTTTATATTGCTTTACAGATTTACACGGATAATTATATCAGCACAATCAGAAGACTATAACCCCAAATCATCAGTAATCCTTTTAGTCGCCCCCGAGTTTTCACTAATATATTTCCCGGCTATACCACCGGCTTCAGCAAGGGATTTTTCGTTATGCAAAAGCTTATCGCACAGGGTAAAATATTCAGTTTCGTTTTTGAAGCTGAATCCGCCACCAAGCTCAATTAAATCCACGGCTTCTTTAAATTTCTGATATTTCGGGCCGAAGATTACCGGACATCCATACACCGCTGCTTCAGCCACATTATGAATTCCGGTACCAAATCCGTTTCCAATTTGCGCCAGATCGGCCATCTTATAAAGAGATGCGAGTAAGCCAATACTATCGATGATCAGAACCTTTACCTTTTCCGGCTCATGCTCATCTTTTTGACTATACAAAACTGTTCCTTCCGGACAATTTGACAATAAACCCTTTATGCGACTTTCGTGCACATCGTGAGGCACAAAAATGAACTTTGTTTCCGGTTCTTTGGGAATAAGCTTCAGTATGTATTCATCATCGGGTTCCCATGTAGAGCCACCCACATACACTTTGTATCCTTTCCCGAAACGCTCCAGCCATTCGGGAATTTGTGCAGATTCCGCAATACTTTTCACTCTGTCAAACCGGGTATCGCCACAAACAGTTGCATTTGTGTATCCTGCTTTTTTAAGCAACGCAGCCGAGTTCTCATCCTGAATATAAAAATGGTTGAAGGCTTTCAGTTGTTTTCTGAACCAGCCGCCCCAGATTTTAAAAAAATGTTGCTTCTCCCTGAAAATTCCCGAGATAAGATATAGCGGAACACTGGCCTTTTTTATTACTTTCAGATAATTAAACCAGAACTCATATTTCACAAAAAACACCATCTCAGGATGAAATTTTTCAAGCAGTTTTCGGGCATTAGCCCCTGTATCTTTAGGCAAATACAAAATTTTATCGGCCTTATCATAGTTTTTTCTGATCTCGAAACCCGAGGGACTGAAAAAAGTCAGCAATATCTTGTACTCATTTTTTGCCGAAATATGTTCCAGGAGTGTACGACCTTGTTCAAATTCACCGAGTGATGACACATGCATCCAAATCCATTTGTCTTCTGCGGGAGCTCCTGTCCATTCTGATTTCTGCAATTTTCGGCCTTTAAGCCACAATTTGGCTTTACTTTTACCAAAAAGCGCTGCCAAACGAATCAAAAAAACGTAAAAATGTACCGAACAGGAATAAAAAAATCGCATGGCTAATAATAGTAGTAAGTATCTTTTACATCCTTATAGAATGGCAAAATGTACGTGAGTTTAAGTCCATACAAAATATCTAAACGATCTTGTGTGTCGGGTCCTTTCAGAGGAAAAAGATAATCGCGGCGACCCTGTGTAAATGCTTCCACTATTTCAAAACAAAATTTAAAACTATACACTTTCTGTGTGGCAAAAAAAGTATACCCTAAATATTGACGAAGTGCAAAACCATTACTTAAGTAATCGTATCCTTTCACATAATCACCACTCACCTGAGCTGCTGTTTCTTCAGGGTTATATATTCTGATCTTATGTTGTAAAAAACCCGCACCGGCAGCAATAGTTAACCCGCTGTTCTCATTGGCCTGAAGAATCGGCAGTATCTTTCCAAAACCAAGCATTACGTAATAACCGCGCTCATAGGTGTACACCTCGGCCAGCTGACCGTTTCCATCCAGTACAAAGCCGTCGTCGGTTGCGATATCAGCAAAAAGGCTGTCTTCAATCTTGACTTTTGTTCCAAAAAAATAGTTGAAATCTCCTTCAAGCACCCAGCCGTTTTTGGTAGTGAATGAACCTCCAAATCCTGCATTGGAATTAAAACCATAGCGGTCTTTCATATCACCTTCAGGCCATTGGCCGGCATAATGTACCTGTATCGACCAGATAAAAGATTTACCTTCTTCAGTGGTTCCTTCTTCCTGGGCAAAAAGCTTACCTGCAGAAAGAAAAACAAGTATAAGTAATATATATTTCATTATCAAGGTTTTATCAAAGTGTTCGTCCTGTAATCAGATAATTTCTAACATAATCTTCAATTCCTGCTTCCAGTGTAAAAAATTCTTTTGTGTATCCGGCATTTCTCAGTTTCGACATATCAGCTTCGGTGAAATACTGGTACTTGTCTCGAATATCCTCAGGGGTGTCAATGAAAGAAATATCTGCTTTTTTATCCATTGCTGCAAAAACGGCCTCAGCCAGATGTAAGAATGCTCTTGCTTTACCGGTTCCAGCATTGTAAATACCCGATTGTGGCCTGTGTTCAGCAAGAAAACTCACAATAGATGCGATATCTTTCACATAAATGAAATCGCGCATTTGCATGCCATCGGCAAAATCACTGCGATGCGATCGGAATAGCTTCATGGCTCCTGTTCTTGAAATCTGATTGAAAGCATGAAAAACCACTGATGCCATACGTTCTTTATGGTATTCATTGGGGCCGAAAACATTAAAAAACTTTAAGCCAGCCCAGAATGGAGGCTGTTCCTTTTGCTCAAGCACCCAGCAATCGAATTCCTGCTTACTCTCACCATAGGGATTTAAGGGCTTGAATTTCGGAATAAGTGCATGATCGTCTGAATACCCAAACTCACCTCCTCCATATGTGGCTGCTGAGGAAGCATAAATGAAAGGGATTTGGTTTTGAGCACAAATTCTCCACAGATCTTTTGAGTAATTCACATTGAGCTTATCGAACACATTTTTATCAAATTCTGCAGTATCGGTACGCGCCCCGATATGAAAAACAAATCCCACATCAGCTGCATTTTTACCTAACCATTGAATGAGATGATCACGATCGTGCAAATCAATATATTTAGCCGATTCCCAGTTCCCGGCTTTTTCGGTCTTTGAAAAATCATCAACCGCCAAAATATTATCCAACCCCTGAGTCGTTAATTCTTTACCCAGAACCGAACCGATAAATCCGGCTGCACCCGTCAAAATGTTTATTTTTCCCATTTGAATATTATCTTTTGCAAAGGTAAAGAATCATTTTCAGTAAGCGGTGCAAGAAGTGCATGAACAGCTTTTTCACCTTTTTCTCCTGCACGGATTGAAAACTCATTAACATACAGATCAATGTGACTGTTAACCACTGATATATCTTTTTCAGCACTGTTTTCCAAAATAAAATCCATGGCTTCTGAACGATCTGCCAATCCTGCTATAATGCTTTTTTGAAGTTCAAAAGACAATTTTGATTTCGTTTCTTCCGGCAATGACCTGCGCACAACAATTGCACCCAGTGGCAAAGACAGATTCTGGTCATTTTCCCAGATTTCGCCCAAATCGGCTATTTTATGTAAGCCCAGTTTCTGATATGTAAATCTGCTTTCATGTATGATTAAACCCAGATCAGCAACAGTTTGAGCAACAGCAAGAGGAATATCAGAAAAAAGCAATTCACTCTTACTGTTCAAATGAGGAAAATATTTCTTCAGCAAAGCATTTGCTGTAGTATTTTTTCCCGGAATAAGTATTTCGCCGTAGTAATTTTCCAGGTCAATATCTGCTGAATTTGATATCAGGAGCGGCCCGTTACCAAAACCCATTGCCATTCCCACATCCAGCATCTGATAGTTTTCTGCAAAAAACGGATACGCCGCAACTGACATTTTAGCCATATCCCACTTCGAATGTAAGAGGCCTTCATTCAGTTCTTCAATATCAGCAAATTTAAGGTCAAAATTAAATCCATGAGCATCATGAGTAAGCAAATGATGAAACATTAAAGTGTCGTTCGGACAAGGTGAAATGGCAAGAGAAACAGAACTCATGGCAATAATTCTTGCTTCAGAAAAGCATGCAAATTTTGAAGAGCTAACGGTATATCCCAGCTTTTAGTATTTCTTTCACCAACAGGATTTGATACTGCTCTTAACTGAATGCATGGAATCCCTCTCATTAATGCGACATAAAAAAATGCTGCACCCTCCATACTCTCTATCTCCGGGTCAAACAACTCCAATCTCTGTTGCATTATTCCGGTGCTACCGGTGGTTGAATTAACAGTAATAGAACGAACTTCGTTAAGCTTTTCTTTAAAAACAATCGGGCTTTCATTTTGCAAAACCCCGTTATTGAAAGGGAATTCATTATAATCCATAAAGCCTAAATCAGCCAATTTCTTGGGTCGACCATTGTTATCGATCAGTATATCGGCAAACTGGTCTTCCTTTACCATTACAATAGTCCCATTCGGATATTGTCCGGGAGAAAATGTACCGGCAACTCCCACCTGGACCATAAGATCAAAGTTCTCATTTTCAAGTAAATGCATTAATGAAAACATTGATTTTGGCGTACCGATTCCACTTACATGCAAATACAAACCCGGAGCATCTTTAGCTGAAATCAGGTCTGCAAGTGGTTTTAATTCAGCTTCTGTGGGAGCTGTAATCAGTATCCTGCCAAATATATTATTCATGGTTTTTGTATTTGTGAATGATTCCATACAATGAATCACGTTCCACTGCTTCAAACCCGGCTTCATGTATCAACTGAATCAGACCTGTACTGGTCATTTGAGGCTTGTTTTCCGCACCTGCACGGGAGTATATGGTGGTGCTATCGTTAATTGTTCCGTCGAGATCATCAACACCAAAGAGCAGGCTTAATTGTGCAATATTTGCTCCTATGGCCGGCCAATATGCTTTTAAATGTGGGATATTATCAAGAAATATTCTTGCTACTGCATAGTTTTTAAGGTCCTCCATTAGCGATATTTCTTCTACATTGCTCATCGGATTATTAGCCCGGCGAAACTTAAGCGGGATAAAAGCCTGGAAACCCTTGGTTTCATCCTGCAGGTTACGCAAAGATTCCATGTGCATAATACGTTGCTCATATGATTCTATATGACCGTAGAGCATAGTAGCATTGGTATTCATGCCAAGCTTATGTGCTGTTTTGTGAATATCAAGCCAGATTTTCCCCGAAGATTTTTCCGGGCTAATTCTGAGTCGTATATCTTCATCAAATATTTCAGCACCACCACCCGGCAGTGATTGCAATCCACTTTGCATCAGTTTCTTTAATCCTTCCTCCACTGAAATTCCATCGACCTGACACATAAACTCAATCTCTACTGCTGTGAAGGCTTTTATATGAAGATTTGGGAAACGATTATGTATTTTACCAATCAGCCCGCCAAAGTACTCTATTCCCCACTCCGGATGAACACCCCCAGTGATATGCACTTCAGTGATGTTATTCTCAACCTGTTCAATTTTTCGAATTATATCTTCAGCAGAATAAATGTAAGAATCATCTGAAGATGAAGCTCTGTATGAACAGAACCGACATTGATAAACACAAATATTTGTTGGCTCAACGTGAATATTACGGTTAAAATAAACGTTTGAACCTGATATTTGACGCTTTCGCTCAGATGAAAGAAAGGACAGCTGACTTATTGAAAACCCGTTGAACAATTCTGCAGCCTCTGTCGCAGAAATTCGGGTGCCCTGTAATATTTTTAGAGCCAGTGGCTTCTGCTTCTCATTAAACAATGTTTCCATCATAGCCATACAAAGATAGATCAAATTCTGATGAGATAAAAAAAGGCTGCTCCAAAAATGAAACAGCCCTTCTTTTCTGATCTGTATTTCTATTGCTTCATGAATTGTTTTACAATTTTACCCTGGTCGGTTGTAATGATAATACTATACACACCAGGACTCAGACTGCTAACATCAATATTTACAGTTCCGTTGAAATCGCCTGTTGCAGGCTCAGTAACATCAGATCCAAGCACATTGCAAACCTGAATATTTCCGTTTTCCACATTATACTGGCTGAAATCAACACTTACCTGATCTATTGCAGGATTTGGATAAGTAGTGATATTGGCGTCAATATATTCCATATCGCTCAGTCCGGCAGTACAATAGTTACGACCGCTCCACGTAGTATTTCCGGTTCCTTTTGCAAGCCATGGTTCGAGCTGTTTGTCGGAAGTAGTTCCACCACTGGTCCAATGGCGTGACATTTTTCCGTAAACATCCGGCTCATTAGGTCCTGTTCCTGCTCCGGCTTCACCTACAGAGCATGCTGACCAACCACCGGTAAGTGTTCCAATTACATAACCATTTTGATTAAAAAGAGGAGAGCCTGAAGAACCACCTTCGGTAACTCCGTCAGACCAATACACTTCCCAGTGAGTTGTATATGAGCTGCTTATTGACTGGCAAAGTGATATTTTCTTAATGTCTCCTGCAGGGTGGTGAATACCCACACCATTTCCTGGTGAAGTTAATGAAGTAGTCCATCCATTGTAATAAGGGTTATATGATACCGGAACGTCGTTATTCAATTCAACCATAAAGAAATCAGAACCTGAGCTGGTTGATCCGTAACTGTCTGAACAAACTTCCAGACATCCCTGCATAGACTGGCTTGTAGATCCTGTAGATCCACCACAAGTAGAGGCTTCATAATTAAAATAAAAGGTCCAGTGTGCAAGGTGAGTACTTGTTACCGCAGAACCCTGTGAATCTACTGAACAGTGGTCAGCTGTAAGTACATACGGAGTACAGTCTTCTGATACATTATTCATAAGACTACCGGTACACAGATAATATCCATTAGGCAAACGCATATTGAGTTTTACAACACTACGTATTTGGTCTCTCCATCCATCACCTTCCGAGCAGATTACATTAATCTCACAAGACTGTGATTTATCTTTTGGCATAGAAACCAGAGTTGAGCGGTAAAAATAACCAACCTCATCCAATTGCATGCGATAATCATCGTTTGCATTTTCGAGGAAAAGCTCCATTATGATTTCGTCACCGGGCAGCATTTGTGTATTCCACAATCCATTTTCATTATTATTGAATGAAGTGAATGCACCCAGCACAAACTGTTTGTTGGCTGTATAAACGAATAATTTAGCACCTTCCGGAAGATGAAAATCAGTAAAATACAAGCCTAGTGCTTCCGCACCGTTACTTGATATTTTTAGACGCCACATGGCAGATCCATCCGGAAAATAATCCCAGATACCATTGGTCTGCGGATTTATATTCACCTTCAATGGCACACCATTTCGGTAAGCCATACCTTTAGCATCTGCTAAAGCATCTTCGGCCTTAATAATTTCCATATCGGGTGCATCAACCTGAACATTAGGAACAACGCCTGTAATTATTTCATCTGAAAAACTAACGGGAACACCTCCCTGACTGATTTGTGCAAAAATATTTCCCGAGAAATACATAAAAATTCCCAGAAAAAGAATCGGGTACAATTTTCTCATAGTAAAAAATGATTGGTTTGCTTTGACAACAAATATAAGACAAATCTGCTGGAACACGAAAAATTTAAGAAAAAAGGAGGTAAATCAGCCAAATATTTGTTTCCAAACATCGCTTAAACGGGTTGCCGGAACAATTTTAATTTTAAAGTCCTTTCTTGACAAGCTTTTAAAATTATTTTGTGAGATAATCATGGTATTAAATCCCAGTTTATCTGCTTCAGAAATGCGCTGTTCTATTTTATTAACGGGGCGAACCTCACCTGAAAGTCCAACTTCTGCTGCAAGACATATTTTGGAATCGATACTTAAATCATGATATGAGCTGGCCAATGCTGCTGCCACCGGCAAATCTACAGCAGGATCATCGACCCTGATGCCACCGGTCACATTAAGAAAAACATCATTAATACCCATTTTCATACCACTGCGTTTTTCGAGAACAGCAAGCAACATATTCATTCTTCGCTGATCAAAACCATTGGCAGATCGCTGTGGATTCCCATAGGGAGAAGGACTAACCAGCGCCTGTATTTCGAGCAGTAGCGGACGGACCCCTTCCATAGTTGCTGCAACAGCTGCTCCGGGTAAACCCTCTTCTCTGTCGGAAAGTAAAATTTCTGAAGGATTCGACACCTCGCGCAAGCCATTGCTTTGCATTTCAAAAATTCCAAGTTCTGAAGCTGACCCAAAACGATTTTTCAATGTTCTTAATATTCTGTATCCATGATGCCGGTCTCCCTCAAACTGCAACACAGTATCTACAATATGTTCAAGTATTTTCGGGCCGGCAATGGATCCGTCTTTTGTAATATGTCCGATAAGAAAAACAGGGATTCCTGTTTTCTTTGAGTATTGCTGAATTTCTGCAGCACATTCACGCACCTGACTAATGGTACCCGGGCTCGAATCGATTTTTGCAGTACGCATAGTCTGAATTGAATCCAGAATCAATATGTCCGGTTTCAAATTTTCTGATGCAGTAATAATAGCTTCGATTTCAGTTTCAGCCAGCAAATAGGTGCCTTCATTCTGAATTCCGATCCTCTCTGCACGCATTCTGATCTGATACTCACTTTCCTCTCCGGATACATAGAGTATCTTCTTTTCTTTAAGCTGAATAGCCATTTGCAATAGCAGGGTCGATTTACCAATACCCGGTTCACCACCAAGCAAAACCACAGATCCATCAACAAGTCCGTCTCCCAGCACACGATTTAGCTCATCATTTTGGAGCGACATTCGTCTTCCGGGGGAGAAATCAACTTCCCGAATTTTTCTAACCGTTGATGGTTCTGTCTTAAAAGTAGTAGGTTTTTTTCCAGTGCTTACAATCTCTTCATCAAGAGTATTCCACTCACCACAGGAAGAGCATTGTCCACTCCATTTTGGGTATTTGGCCCCGCAATTACGGCAAAAAAAAGCCGTTTTGACTTTCGCCATATTATTCCTTTACAAACTCGCGGTAATACCAGCCATCTTCTTCATGAAGAATAACCATAATGTCTTTATTCAGTTTTAGCACCTCCCATAATCCATTATAGTAATCTATGACATCGGTCATTCCACCCATATCGATCATGGTTTTTGACAAGCCTGCATCAACTGAATACGTACCTGTGCCCAGCGTGTCAAGGTTACCGGTGCCTTCGTCTCTTTTTAAGATAGTGAGATATCCATCATCAAACTGCCACAATTCGTACCATGTTACTGTTGAATCAACAGATACACGAATCAGACGCCATGTATCACTGATCTTATCTTCCTTTTTCTTTTGACAAGAAGCAAATGCTAATGCTGCTATTAACAGGACAACCCATGCAGATTTAACTATATTCCTCATAAAATTCATCTTTATTACTGCAAATATATCAAATAATTCTCTGAAATTTCAGATGTAACTATGTATTTATAAACATTGATTAGATGAATAGCAATTTTGCCAGCGCACTGATAGGCAAAACTACATTGCCTTGATCTTTCTAATCAGGTCGGAAGTACTAAAACCGTCTGTCAGCTCAATGGTTTCCACCCTGCCGCCATGCTTCAACACAGTATCAGCACCAACAATATCCTTAACTTCGTAGTCCTTCCCTTTAACAAGCACATCCGGAATAATAGCATCAATAAGATTGGCAGGTGTATCTTCATCAAAAAACACTATGGCATCTACAAACTCAAATGAGGCCAGCAGGCGGGCCCGATCATTTTCACCTATAACGGGTCGGGATGTTCCTTTCAAACGACTCACCGAAGAGTCCGTATTTAATCCAAGCACAAGTTTATCACCAAGATCAGACGCTTTTGACAAATAATCGCTATGACCGGGGTGAATAATATCGAAACACCCATTGGTAAAAACAACAGATTTTCCTTCATCCTTCCATTTTTTTACTTTTTCAACCGCCTGATCAGTTGACATAATTTTCTTCTTAATTATTTGCGATTTTTTCATCAGATGTTAAATTTGGAACCATTGTTTTATTAAAAGATACAATAATGAGGGCCATGCCTCCAACCAATAAAATCATTACCGTTTGAGTCGTCCAGATAATCCAGCCCAACGCAAGGCCTGTAATTTTTGCAATAGCATATAACTTAAGAGTTTCCTGTATAAGAATTGGAAATATACCTATTCCACCCGGAGTAATCATAATACCAATTGAACCGATAACAAGAGCTGATAAACCGGCATTAATACTAAGATGTGATGTTTCACTCAAGCTGAAAAAGCATAAATAGGGCATTAGCAAGTAAAAAACCCAGATGGCGAGTGTTTCGAGCAGAAATAACAGTGGCTTTTCTATTTTAAAGAGTGATTTCAGCCCATGGAAAAAACCTTTAAAAAGTTCTTCAATTTTTGCAACCAATTTAAAAGTTCTCAGTTTTGTGCGAAAAACAAAATATAAACCAATTAATACTGCGCCTGCGACAAGCAATACATACCACAAAATTCCATCTGAGAATACAGCAAATTTATCAGATAATTTAGGATAAATGTTATCATTAAGGTATGCACTCAAATGTTTATGTTCAATAAAAATTGTGACAATGAAGATTATAATAAAAATAAACAAATCAAAAGCTCTTTCTGTAACAACTGTCCCAAGTGATTTATTCATAGGTATTTTGTCAGTTCTGGTCAGAATCCCGCAACGACTGACTTCTCCTAATCTCGGTATAGCATAATTAGCCAGATAGCCAATCATTGTAGCAAGGAAAATGTTTTTTAAGCCGGGATTATATCCCATTGGCTTCAATAATCTTCGCCACCTGTTTGCCCTGACAAGATGACTTAAAAGGCCACAAATAACAGCCAAAGTGACCCAGAAATAATTGGCACTTGCAAAAGATTCAATAATATCTGACCGCTGACTACTTGAGAGTCCTCTTATTGACAACCATATCAACAGAACCCCTATAGATAAGAAAACTATGACTTTAAGAATTGAAAAAAGCTTCTTTTTCAAGGCCTATATTTTATTGTTTTCGTCAGGAAAAATGATGGCTGGTTTGAAGTTTTTAGCAACTTCAAAATCCATTATTGCATATGAAATAACAATGGCAACATCACCTACCGTAAACTTCCTTGCTGCCGGACCATTGAGACAGAGGGTGCCGCTTCCGCGTTCACCACGAATAACATAGGTTTCAATACGCTCACCATTATTGAGGTTTAAAACCTGTACCATTTCATTTTCAATAAGGTTGGCAGCATCCATTAAATCCTCGTCAATGGTAATACTACCAGTATAATAGAGATCGGCTTCTGTAACTTTTACCTTGTGTATCTTACTTTTCAATACCTGAATGTCCATGCGAAACTATTTTGGCGTTTAGCGATGCAAAATTACTAAATTAATTCCATGTTGTCTATTAAACGAACATTGTCGAGCCATGCAGCAACAAAAATCCTTGCGTGATCTGTATCTGACCAGTTTTTCAATGGCTTCAAAGTATCCCCGTTTGCAATGCATACATATTCAACTTTTTCAAAGCCGGCATTGCTTAGCATCGTGGTCATATGTGCTTCAATTTCTTTAGGTGAGAAATCAACTTTCAGGTTATTTGCTCGTTTCATCAGCTGAAATATCATATCTGCATCTTCACGTTTTTCTTCTGAAAGCCTGACATTACGAGAGCTCATTGCCAATCCGTCTTCTTCCCTCACAGTCTCAATACCGATAATATTGATTTCAGAAAATTCTCTGCGGGCAAGTTCTTTCACAATCATGTATTGCTGATAGTCTTTTTTTCCGAAATACGAAACATCGGGTCTGATAATTCTAAACAACCTGGAAACGACAATAGCAACACCATTAAAATGACCCGGACGAAAAGCACCTTCCATAACGTCATCCAAACCCGGAAATTCATATTTCTCATTAACCTCATCCGGATACATCTCCTCAACTGAAGGGATAAATACGACATCGCAACCTGCTTTTTCAAGAAGTTCAATATCATTGGCTTCATCACGAGGATATTTATCAAGGTCTTCTTTATTATTAAACTGAACCGGATTTACAAATATGCTGGCAACAGTATATTTGCAATCTTTTACGGAAGCTTTCACTAAAGAAATATGACCCGCATGAAGGAACCCCATTGTTGGGACAAAACCTGTTGACACATCACCGGATAGACCATTACGCCACTCACTGTATTCATGAATTGATCGGAAAACTAACATGCTATTCTTTCAAAATTCTCTAATAATCACGCTTTCCAACGTAAAAATATGCTGAGAATTGCATTCAAGGCTGCAAAACTATGGCAAAAAATTGAAATATTCCCATATTTTTAGTACCTTTGCATATTCATTTGAACCAAACTGTTAATTTTACTATGGCGAAGGCTAAAATTTTGTATGTCTCACAGGAAATCGTTCCTTATCTCAGAGACAGTGAAATGGGTCATATTGGCAGATATCTGCCACAGGGTATTCAGGAATCGGGTAAAGAAATCAGAACATTCATGCCGCGTTTTGGCGTTATTAACGAAAGACGCAATCAATTGCACGAGGTGATCCGACTCAGTGGCATGAATATTATTATTAATGATTCAGACCATCCTCTGATCATTAAAGTAGCTTCTATTCAGCCAGCCAGAATGCAGGTATACTTTATCGACAGCGAAGATTATTTTCACAGAAAATTCATGCTGCACGATAAATATGACAAATTCTTTAAAGATAATGACGAGCGTGCGGTATTTTTTAACCGCGGAGTACTGGAAACGGTTAAGAAACTCGGATGGGCTCCTGACCTTATTCATTGTCAGGGATGGATGTCTGCATTAACTGCAGTGTATACCAAGAAAGTCTTTAACAAGCACCCCATATTCTCAGAGTCTAAAATAGTAATTTCTATTTTCGATGATCACTTTAATGATGAATTCTCAGCAGACGTTGTGAAAAACATCATGATGGATGAGATCACTGAAAATGATCTTCCTCATCTAAAAGAGAACAAAGACTATGTTGCCTGGATGAAAACAGCCATCGATTATGCAGATGGTATTATCATCGGCTCAGAGAACGTTAACGAGGAAGTTTTAAAATATGCTAAAGCCAGTAAACTTCCTGTTCTAGATTATCAAGGGGCAGAAGAGTATCTTGATGCTTTTAACGAGTTTTACGATAAAATTCTGGTGAACGAAGAAATCGCCATATAATCTATTCTTCCTTCTTGAAATAATCGGGCTTGGCATTCTCCTTTTTCATGTCAACCAGCCACTTACCTTCCTGTTTAATCAGATCTATGGTTTGATTTTTACCATTGGCAGTGTATGAACACTGTGCTGTTTCTCCCTGAATAATACAATTATGAATAACCACATCGGTTTCCTGCGCAGGAATGCGTTGTGAATCAGGAACGAGCTCTGTAATATTGGTAAAAAACGTGAGCATCATTTTTGTTTCTTCTGTCGAATATTCCTTTGCCTCCTCGAATTCGAGCTTCTGTATATGTTCTAAAAACACCTGTGAAACAAATTCCGGTGTATTTGTCTTATCCTTGAATATTTTGCATGAAAATATCACAAAAGGTATTGCAAGAACCAGAAGAATGAGTGTTTTTAATTTCATGCTGACTGCGTTTTTGACAGAATAATTCTGAAAGTAGTTCCTTTACCTGGGGCAGATGATTTCACATATATACGACCGTTATGATACTCTTCAATAATTCTCTTGGACAAAGCCAGCCCCAATCCCCATCCACGGCTTTTTGTGGTGTAGCCGGGATTAAAAACTGCTTTATACTGAGATTTGGTCATCCCTTTTCCGGTATCGGAAACATCAATGATTACATTTTTATCATCTTCGAGCAGTACCACATTAAGTTCACCAACACCTTCCATGGCATCCACAGCATTGCTAAGCAAGTTTTCGAGCACCCATGCCAACAAATTCTCATTCATTTTAACCCTGGTATTGGCTTTGGCAGGAACCTCAACCGAGAATTTGATTTTTTGAGATGAGCGAACCCTTATATAATCTACCGAATCTCTGATCATAACGGTAATATCGCAATCTTTAAGCTCAGGAATAGACCCGATTTTACTGAACCGCTCAGAAACATTGTTTAACCTGCCAATATCTTTGCGAAGTTCCTCAAGATACATTTTATTGTTGTCATCTTCCGGAATAAAATCAATCCAGGCCAGCATTGATGAAATTGGAGTTCCCAACTGATGTGCTGTTTCTTTTGCCATACCCACCCAAACCTTGTTTTGCTCAGCCCTGCGGGTTATACTAAACAGAACATATGCCAGAAGAAGGAAAGCACCTATAACAGCAAATTGCACATAAGGATAATAACGAAGCTGTGTTAGTAAATACGAGTCTTTATAATAAATCAGTTTTCGCCCCTCACCTTCAAAATCAATTGGTATAGGAGTATTTTGAGATTCCATTTCAGAAAGCATCTCTTCCAGTTTAACTGGATCTTTTACAATTGATGAGTCAATATTTCCAAATGAAAACACCGAATTTTTAGTAGAATCAACTACTATTACCGGTACTGAGGCCGAATTCACCACAACCTCCGAGAAAAATGACTCAGTAAGATCGTTCAGTACATTTCTCAGCTCTGAAAAAAGTAATGATTCCTTGTAATAAAGATAATTTACAATGGAACCGTAGTTTACCAAAATGGGCGAATTCTGAGAAAACTCAGTATATAGATTCCCGCTAAGCTGCGATACTGTATCTCTGCTAAACTCAACATTCTTAACAGCAATTATGTTTCTTTCCTCATCAGTCAGAACAACGGGAATAGTTGTGTTTTCAGAAATGATTTGAGTATAAAAGCTCAGGTCTTCATGTATACCGGCATTGATTAAACGCTTTGTAGCTTCGGCCCATAACTCGACGCGCTTTCGTTCTTCAGCCTCAATTCTCTTAAAGAATTCCTGCGTATAATTTACCAGTTTAGCCTTTTGCTCAATAGCATTGGCCCAGATACTTACTTTTTTTCGCTCTTCATCGGCAATTTTGCGAACCAAAATATTGGAAAACCACAGTGAAGCAGCTACAATGAGTGCACCAAGAACAAAAAGTCCCCATTTCCACAAAGTCTTCCGGCGATAAATATCCATATTGGACAGTTTATGGACTAAAATTAGTAAAAGAAATTAACTTCACTGGAAACGAAAGAATCCAGTGGATATTATATAGTTTGGTTATAATTGAAATCAAATTTGACTACTCCGCAAGCACAAGCACTTTATTATTCAAAATCTCAACCACACCGCCTTTAACTTCAATTTTCTCTTCCTTGCCGTCGGTGGTTTCAAATTCCACATCGCCTTTTTGGAGGGCTGCAATCATGGGGGCATGATTTTCGAGTACGCCGAAAGAACCTTCCTGACCGGGAAAAACTATTTTTTTCACCTCGCCGGAGTAAAGGGTTGTTTCGGGACTGATAATTTCGAGCAACATGGCACTTAGTTTTGATCGAGCATTTTGCGTCCTTTTTCAATGGCTTCCTCAATGGTTCCAACCAGGTTGAAAGCAGCTTCGGGATATTCATCCACTTCACCGTCGAGGATCATTTTAAAGCCCTTAATGGTATCTTCAATACTCACAATCACACCGGGGATACCAGTAAACTGCGTAGCAACGTGGAATGGCTGTGAAAGGAAACGCTGTACACGACGTGCACGGTGTACCACCAGCTTATCTTCTTCAGAAAGCTCGTCCATACCAAGAATAGCAATGATATCCTGCAATTCTTTAAGACGTTGAAGTATATTTTTTACTCTTTGTGCAGTTTCATAATGCTCTTCGCCAACGATATCCGGAGTAAGAATACGTGATGTAGAATCCAGCGGATCCACCGCAGGGTAAATACCGAGGGCGGCAATCTTACGATTCAATACCGTTGTGGCATCGAGGTGAGCAAATGTGGTAGCAGGCGCAGGGTCGGTAAGGTCATCCGCAGGTACATAAACCGCCTGCACAGATGTAATTGAACCTCGCTTGGTTGAAGTAATACGTTCCTGCATAATACCCATTTCAGTTGCCAGAGTTGGCTGGTAACCTACCGCTGAAGGCATACGACCGAGAAGTGCAGACACCTCTGAACCAGCCTGGGTAAAACGGAAAATATTGTCGATAAAGAAAAGGATATCACGTCCGCCTGATTTTTCATCTCCATCTCGGAAATACTCAGCTACAGTTAGTCCTGAAAGGGCAACACGGGCACGGGCTCCGGGAGGCTCATTCATTTGACCGAACACCATGGTAAGCAAAGATTTTCTAAGTTCTTCTGTATCAACTTTTGACAAATCCCAGCCACCCTGTTCCATACTTTCCTTAAACTCGTCGCCATAGTTTACAAGTCCGGCTTCAATCATTTCACGAAGAAGGTCATTCCCTTCACGGGTACGTTCACCTACACCGGCAAAAACAGAGAAACCTGAATATTGTTTAGCAATATTATTAATAAGCTCCTGAATGATAACGGTTTTTCCTACTCCCGCACCACCAAAGAGACCAATTTTCCCACCTTTTGAGTAAGGCTCGATAAGGTCAATTACTTTGATACCGGTTAAGAGCACTTCGCTCTTGGTTGACAGGTTTTCGAATTTTGGAGGATCACGGTGAATTCCCTTGCTGTTCTCATGTGAAACATCAGGAAGACCATCAATCGGATTTCCAATTACATTGAAAAGACGACCGTTGATTTGCTCACCTGTTGGCATTGAAATGGCTCTTCCCAGGTTCACCACATCCATACCACGGGCAAGACCGTCGGTACTGTCCATAGCAATGGCGCGAATGGTATTTTCACCAATATCCTGCTGGCACTCCAGTATAAGCTTTTCACCTTTATCTGTTGTGATTTCAAGTGCATCATAAATATTAGGAAGATCTTTCTCTTCTTCGAAATGAACATCGATTACGGGCCCGATGATCTGAGCAATTTTGCCTTTACTTACTGCTGTCATGATATCAATTAAATGAAACTGAACAAATTTACATAAATTTTTTAATGCCAATAGCTTATTTTATCAAAAGGCTTTAACAAAATGATTTTGATTGAAAACAGGATTAATATAAAACTGTCAGACAACCATGAAGGTGTCTGACAGTTTAAATATGGATTTTCTTCTAATATAGCGAGTTCAACAAATCATCATTCACCAGCTGTGCAGAGGTTACCGTTAGATCGGGGTTTCTTTCCATTGCACGGTTGATGGCAAACTTTGCATTTGGGTTGCGGGCCCAGCTGCGGCGTGCGATTCCGTTGTTTACATCCCAGAACAGCATGGATTTGAGTCTGCGGTCGGCATCTGCTGATCCATCGAGAACCATTCCGAAACCACCGTTGGTTACTTCGCCCCAGCCTACTCCACCACCATTGTGCAGCGAAATCCATGTGGCCCCGCGGAAAGCATCGCCTACAAAGTTTTGTACGGCCATGTCGGCGGTAAATTGTGAGCCGTCATAAATATTTGAAGTCTCACGGAACGGACTGTCTGTTCCTGAAACATCGTGGTGATCGCGACCAAGTACAATCGGTGCAGAGATTTTTCCATCTGCAATGGCTTTATTAAAAGCCTCTGCAATGCGGATACGTCCTTCGGCATCGGCATAAAGAATTCGTGCCTGAGAACCTACCACAAGTTTGTTTTCTCCGGCAGCTTTTATCCAGGTGATATTGTCCTGCATCTGCTGCTGAATTTCTTTAGGTGATTCAGCCATGAGTTCGCGAAGCACATCGGCAGCAATTTTATCGCTGGTTTCAAGGTCTTTCGGATCGCCACTGGTACAAACCCAACGGAAAGGACCAAATCCAAAATCGAAACACATGGGCCCCATAATATCCTGAACATAGCTTGGATATTTGAAATCGCCGTTTTCTTTCAAAATATCGGCACCTGCACGTGAGGCCTCAAGCAGGAATGCGTTTCCATAATCGAAGAAATAAGTTCCGCGCTCTACATGCTTATTGATAATTTCGGTCTGACGACGCAGACTTTCGTACACTTTTTCCTTAAATTTTTCAGGCTCTTCGGCCATCATGCGGTTTGATTCCTCAAAACTGATTCCGGCAGGGTAATACCCACCGGCAAAAGGATTATGCAATGAGGTTTGATCTGATCCCAGATGTACAAAAACATTGGCTTTGTACAGATGCTCCCAGAGGTCAACAATATTTCCTTCGAAGGCAATGGAAAGGGCTTCCTGTTTAGAAGCAGCTTCCACAGCTCTTGAAGTAAGTTTATCGAGATCGCTGTAAATTTCATCTACCCAGCCTTGCTCGTATCTTTTGCGGGCAGCAGCAGGGTTGACTTCAGCCACGATGCCCACCACACCCGAAATCTTTGCGGCTTTAGGCTGAGCGCCCGACATTCCACCCAAACCGGATGAAACGAAAATCATTCCACCGGTATCTGCTCCGGCTTTCATGCGGGCTGCATTCATTACAGTAATGGTAGTACCGTGCACAATTCCCTGTGGGCCAATGTACATATAAGAACCTGCAGTCATTTGTCCGTATTGAGAAACACCAAGGGCGTTCATCTTTTCGTAATCATCACGGCCGCTGTAGTTTGGAATAACCATACCGTTGGTTACAATTACTCTCGGAGCATCTTTATGACTTGGGAAAACACCCATCGGGTGGCCGCTGTACATGGCAATGGTTTGCTCATCAGTCATGATAGCCAGATACTTCATGGTGAGCAAGTATTGCGCCCAGTTTTGAAAAACCGCACCGTTTCCACCGTAAGTGATGAGCTCATCCGGATGCTGTGCCACTTTCGGATCGAGGTTATTCTGAATCATCACCATAATGGCAGCTGCCTGTTTGGTTTTGGCAGGATATTCATGAATAGGACGGGCATACATATCGTAATCGGGCTTGAAGCGATACATGTAAATGCGACCGTATTTTTCGAGTTCTTCAGCAAATTCAGGAGCAAGTTCTGCGTGAAATTTCCCTGGGAAATAGCGCAGCGCATTGCGAATGGCCAGTTTTTTCTCGTCCTTCGATAAAATATCTTTTCTCTTCGGTGCATGTGGCACTTTTTCGTCTCTCTCTTTTTTCGCCGGCAATTAATCAGGAATTCCCTGAAGGATGGCTTTCTGAAAATCTGCTGTATTCATGATTTGGAATTTTTTGCAAATATAGTTAATCGGGATAAGTTAGACGCGGATATACGCAGTTATTTGGAAAATATGGATTAACACAGATTGGGGTTGATTTTTCGTTCGCTGAATACAACATGCGAGCATGGCCAGACGCACTCAGATCCGCTATAATTAAAAAACAGTTTCGGCGGATGCAGAGAGGTCTGTCCCGAATAACAGATAAATCAGTGAAAATCCGTAAAAACAAATTAAACAGCGAAAATCAGCGTCCTATTATCAATCAATCATCACATTACAGCCCCGCATCACGCTATAATCTAGGCGGCCGAGGATTTCGAAAGAGCCATCATCATGCAGAATTCCCATATCATCGGTAGCCAGGAAAGGGCATGACCAAACATTGGCCAGATCAATGATATTTAGGGCACCACGATTTCTGTTTGGTGGAGTGGAGAGCGGGTCACTTATATCTCGTAGAAGAACTTTCATCCATGGCGGACTTTGAAAAATACCGTTTTCTGTTGAATAGGCTTGAGAAAGGAGTTCGGTCATGCCGTATTCGCTATGAATCTCGGAAGAAGGGAACGATTTTTTTAACTCTGCATGAAGTTCTTCACGGGTTAATTCTTCACGGCGGCCTTTCATACCCCCTGTTTCCATTAAGATGAGGTCGGGATAGTCAATTGAATATTTTGCAGCAAAATCGAGCAACGCAAAACTCACGCCAAATAATATGATATTTTTATTTAGAGCAATTGCTTTTTTAAGATTTTCATTTAGCTTTTCATGATCATAGAGATAGAATTCTGACAAGGCGTCGGCACTCTTTTCAATCAGCTTTTTTGCCATATGCACCAGAGACGAATGCGGGCGCTCAAGATATGCAGGGAGCAAAGCCATAAAGACATAGTCCTCCGGGTTTCCGCAGAAATGTCTAAAGCCATTTAAGAATGATCTTTCATACAACTCAAAGTCATACACAAAATGCCGACCCTGAACAGAGCCTGATGTGCCACTGCTTTCAAAATAATCGGAAGTATTGGCATATTCCAGCAAGACCTTATGATTGCGGAAGACATTCACAGGCAGACAAGGAATATTAGCAATGCTATGAATACTTTCAGGTGCTACATGTAGTATTTCACAGAATTTTGAATACACAGGATTATACTGATAATGAAGACGAAACATATAGAGTGCTGCCTCTTCAAAATCGGCATGACTTCGAATAGAAAAAACTTTGGAGTATACTTTTTCCCGGTTATGCTCCGTTATTTTTTGTACTTTAGTATTCAAATTAATCCCGAATGAAAGTTTTTGTAAAAATACAAATATTTACCTTGGTATTCATTGGCTTAGTACTGAACTCATGTATTGAAAAGCAAACTTATCCGGATGAACCGATTATTGAATACAAGGATTTTCTGATTTCAACGAATGCACAGGGCTTTGATGAAACCGGCTATTTCATTATTAGTTTCACCGACGGAGATGGTGATATTGGTTTGGATCAGGGTGACACCCTTCCTCCATATAATCCTGGCAGTCAGTATTATTATAACTTCTTCATCACCATATATGAAAAGAACAATGGTGTTTTCCAGGAATTAAGTAGCCCGTATAATGCCCGTATTCCGAATGTGAATCCTGAGGGTATAGATAAAGATTTAAAAGGCGATATTCAAATTGAAATAGACCTTTCCTTATTTGCCATAGTGCTCACCAACGACACTATTAAAATGGATGCCTATATTGTAGATAGGGCATTGAATGCAAGTAATACCATTACTACTCCTGAGTTTGTTTTGAATTTACAATAAGGACGCAGATTTACGCGGATATAATTGTAAACCTGTCAGGTTTTGATCGTATATCCGCGTCTATGAAAAAGAAAAGCCCCCTAAAAAGGAGGCTCATCAGTATTATATGCGAGTGGGATTATTCTCCCAGTGCAAGTCTGTAGAATTTAGTTACTTTCAGATCTGCGTCAACAGATTTGAGATATTGAGCAATATTCATACTGTTGTCTTTGATGTATGCCTGACTAAGTAAGGTTTTTTCCTTGAAGAATTTACCCAATTTACCCTGAGCAATTTTATCAAGCATTTCTTCAGGTTTGCCTTCTTCACGAGCCTGATCTCTACCAACCTCAAGTTCCTTCTCAATAATTTCAGGAGCTACATCATCCTTATCAATTGCAACGGGGGCCATAGCCGCGATTTGCATTGCTACATCTTTACCGGCTACATTTATAGCTTCCCCACTCTTGTTCAAACCAACAAGTGCTGAAATACGATTTGAGTGATGGTTGTAGAAAACAACGTTTTCAGCTTCCACAACTTCATATTTTGAAAGAGTGATTTTTTCGCCAATTTTTCCAACCAGATCGGTAACATTATCAGCAATAGTGCGTCCTTCAACCTGAAGTGCCAGAAACTCATCCATTGATTTTGCTCTGGCTTCAATTGCTGCATCAACAAATTTATTGGCGCTGGCAATAAAATCTTCATTTTTAGCAACAAAATCAGTTTCGCAATTCAGCATCATCACAGCACCATATGAACTGTCATCGCTAATTTTAGCTACAACAATACCTTCATTTGCTTCGCGTTCGGCACGTTTGTCTGCCAATTTCTGACCTTTTTTTCTGAGAATATCTTTTGCTGCTTCGAAATCGCCATCGGCTTCTACGAGGGCTTTTTTACAATCCATAACTCCGACACCGGTCATATCACGGAGTTTATATACATCAGCAGCTGAAATGTTTGCCATAATTCTAAGGGTTTTTTTAGTCTTCGTTTACGTCAATATTTATTTTCTTCTTAGGTGCAGCTTCTTTTTTCTCTTCAGGAGCTTCAACCTTTTCTTCCTTCACTTCTTCTGCAGCTTCAGCCTTCACTTCTTCCTTCACTTCTTCCTTCACTTCAGCTTTTGGAGCTTCTTCCTCTTCTGCTTTATCTTTCTGCATTTTGCGCTCATTTAACCCTTCCTGTACATCTTCAGCGAGGGTATTCAGAATCAGACTGATTGATTTTGCAGCATCGTCATTTGCGGGAATTGGAAAATCAACTTTCTTTGGATCTGAATTTGTATCCACGATAGCGAAAGTTGGGATATTCAGAATCTGTGCTTCAGCAACAGCAATATGTTCTTTAGAAATATCTACTACAAAAAGTGCAGATGGGAGCTTGTTCAGATCAGCAATAGAACCGAGAGTTTTATCGAGTTTTGCTCTTTCGCGGGTAATTTGCAAGCGCTCACGTTTTGAAATACTAGCAAAAGTAGGATCATTCAACATTTTATCGATATGAGCCATTTTCTTCACCGCTTTGCGAATGGTAACGAAATTGGTCAGCATTCCACCGGGCCAACGTTCAGTTACATAGGGCATATTAATTTTACGGGCAACCTCAGCAACGATTTCCTTGCTTTGTTTTTTGGTTCCCACAAACAGGATTTTCTTTCCTGACTTAGCAATTTGCTTCATTGCATCACCGGCTTCCTGCATTTTTGCAATAGTTTTGTAGAGGTCGATGATATGAATTCCGTTCTGCTCCATAAAAATATAAGGAGCCATGTTTGGATTCCATTTGCGTTTTAGGTGGCCGAAATGACATCCGGCATCGAGAAGTTGTTCAAATTTAATGTTTGCCATTTTGATTTTTTAAAGTTTACATTCCTTTCCTATTGAAAAAGCAATTGCCGAGTAGCGTTGCAGGAACGGTCTCAGCAATTTGGATACTAAACTTAATTTCGGAAAATTAACGTTTAGAGAATTGAAATCTTTTCCTTGCTTTCGGGCGACCGGGCTTTTTACGCTCAACCATACGAGGATCTCTGCGCATCAATCCGTGTTCTTTTAATACCGGTCTATATTCTTCATTGAGCTCAACCAGTGCTCTGGAGATAGCAAGACGCAGCGCTTCGGCCTGTCCTTTAATACCACCACCATCAAGGTTGGCGCTGAGATCGAATTTACCTACGTTGTCGGTCAGGATGAAAGGCTGATCTACAACATATTGCATAATTTCAGTTGTGAAATATTCCTTGTAATCTTTACCGTTTACAAGAAATTTACCCTTACCTGACTCCAGTCTAAGGCGGGCAACTGCAGTTTTTCTTCTTCCGAGTGTTTGAGTAACTGACATTATTATTACTTAATTTCGTTAGCTTTTACTTCTTTGGGTTGCTGAGCCTCGTGCTTGTGCTCTGCTTCTGCATATACATAAAGGTTTCTGAACAGCTCACGTCCGAGTCTGTTCTTTGGCAGCATACCTTTTACCGCTTTCTCTACAACGGACTCAGGCTTCTTCTTCATAAGCTCTTCTGGTGTACTGAAACGCTGTCCGCCAGGATATCCGGTATGACGTACATATTGCTTATCTGTCATTTTATTTCCGGTAAGCTTCACTTTTGCTGCATTGATCACAATAACATTATCACCACAATCGGCATGCGGTGTATAATTGGTTTTATGCTTTCCTCTCAGCATCATAGCTACGTTTGCAGCCAATCGACCCAGTACCTGATCCGTTGCATCAACAATGACCCACTCTTTGTTGGCGGTTTCTTTGTTTGCTGAAACGGTTTTGTAACTCAATGTGTTCATTATCTTATGTTTAGTACAGAAAAATACCCCACTTCCAAAATGGGGTTGCAAAAGTACATATTATTTTTAAATTAAACAAAGATATGCACAAAATTGTGTTGAAAATATAGCCCCTCTTTTCTAATCTCCACTTAATCAATAAATAAAGAGGTAAACTCGAATTTCAATCCATCAAAAAGACCCTTGTCACCAAGTTTCAATTCGGGAATAACCAATAAGGCCATAAATGCCATGGTCATATAAGGAGCTTTCAATTTGCTCCCGTTTTTTGCTGCAAAATCATTCAATACCTTATATGATGCTGCAACCTGCTCTCCTGGAGCATCGGCCATGAGTCCGGCTATTTCGAGTGGTAAATGAACCTGCTCATTCTCTGAAACTGCTGCCAGACCTCCTTTTGACTCCACAACCAGATTTAAAGCTCTGGTGATATCCTCATCACTTACACCAACGGCAATAAGATTATGACTATCGTGGGCAATACTACAAGCCAAAGCTCCCTGCTTAAGATTGAAACCTCTAATAAAACCAATGGACGGCGGATTATTATCATATCGGCTGGCGACTACAATCTTTAAAATGTCGTGCTCCGGATCAGAAACAGCCATTACGTTTTCGATTTTTATATCAGCAATAGAAGAGCGGGTCAGCAAATCACCATCTCCGGCTTCAATAAGTTTGATTTTTGATTTTTCAGCCTTGAGGGCAATTGCTTCCGAAGTGATTTTACCACGCTCAAACCGATTGGGGTGAGCAGAAGATTCGGCCTTAAAAGCAGCCTGCCCGTTGGCAAAAATGCGTTCGCCCTTCATGTAGGATTCTATCAAGCCAAAGTTTTTCAAATCTTCCACCACAATAAAATCGGCAGAATCGCCTTCACGCATTAGGCCCAGCGGCAATTTATAATGTTGCACCGGGTTCACCGCCGAGGCCATTAATACATTATATATATCTGCACCATTTTCCAATGCTTTTGTTGCGAGCAAATTAATATGTCTTTCCTGAAGCTCATCAGGGTGGCAATCGTCGGTGCAAAGCATGACTTCATTTGGATTTGAATCAATCAGCGGCCATAAAGCATCGAAATCGCGTGCGGCACTTCCTTCACGAATGAGTACTTTCATTCCAAGATCAATTTTTGCACGAGCTTCTTCAATATTTGTGCACTCATGATCGGTGGTAATGCCGGCTGCAGCGTATTTTCTCAAATCATCACCGGCCAGCAAAGGAGCATGTCCGTCTACAGGTTTTCCGGCAGCAAGCGATGCATTGATTTTTGCATGCACTTCGGGATCATCGAAAACTACACCCGGGAAATTCATCATTTCACCCAGGTACCACACATCATCGCGCTGCATAAGCTCTGCAATTTGTGCTGCATCGATATTGGCGCCCGAGGTTTCAAAAGCGGTAGCCGGCACACACGATGGTGCTCCGAAAAAGAACTGCAATGGAACCGTTTTCGAATTTTCAATCATAAAATTCAAGCCTTCCACACCCATTACATTTGAAATTTCGTGTGGATCAGAAACTGTAGCCAGCGTGCCGTGTTTTACGGCCATTTCTGCAAAGCGCGCCGGACTGAGCATGGAACTTTCAATGTGCACATGCGAATCGACAAATCCGGGCATAATATACTGCTGCGGTGCGGAGTCGGTTTTTACAATTTTCTGAATACGTCCGTTTTCAACATGAACTTCACCGGGAAAAGTGGTGCGGTTAAAAACATCTACGATTTGGCCTTGAATGATCATGATTAAGAGTTTTTACAAAGATACGTTTTTGATTTATGATTTAGGAGTTATGATTTATGAAGTTTGGATTGGGGACGCTGATGGACACTGTTAAATATTTTTTACGGATGGACGCGGATATAAAAAGGTGGAACGTAGAACGGGGAACGTAGAATGTGGCGCCTTGCTTAATTGCCGGAGACTTCCGAAGTCTCAAAGACTTCTGAAGTTTTAAGACAGCCCAAAAGCACACTAAGAACACTTGGTTTTCTCGTCGGTTTTTCGATATTTCGTATTTACAAATTTGAATAGATCTTAGTCGGCGATGGAATGCTGACCGGTTTTTAATTATTTCGTCGTTCATCAAGCATGCACCAACAGAACGATGCGAAGATGATCACAAAATTGTTGAAAATCTACTATTCTGCTAACGACTTCGTGACGTGTTCATTCTTCATTCGACGACGAAATGATGCCAGGTTATGATTAAAATCATATTAAAAGAAACCTAAATACTTTTGTTAATGCCCCAACAGATTGTATATTTGTACCGATGATTAATGCGTTTCGCAAAATATCGGCTATGTTTTTGATTCCACTTTTGGTTTTTGCCAGCGGTGGGTTGAATATATTTTCGCATTATTGTCACACTCAGAATTCCGGCAAAATATCCATTATTTCCAGCCCTGAGTGCGAGCATGTTCATCATAATTGTTGCCATGAAAAAGAAATGACTCACTGTAATAATTTGAGCAGTGATGGGACATGTTGTGAAAGCAATCATACATTTATTAAAACCGTTGAGTGGAATTTCGTGGAAAATCCGCTGGAAATTGAAAAGTCAGTTTGTGAACCTCAAACTATGATTACAACTGAATTGGATATTCCTGAATACGATAATTCAATTCCATTGGGCTTCAGGTACGTTGATTACAGTTCGCCTCCTGAATACTCGCCCAAATATATTACCATTTTGCAGCAGAAATTACGAATTGCCTGCTAGTTTTTGATTGAGCCTGATTTTCATTTCCTGAATTATGATCAGGAATAGAAAAATAACTCCTTCGTGCCGGACTTCGACAGGCTCAGCCTGACACGAAGGAAAGAATCAAAAACAAAAATTCCCATGAAAAAAATAATGATCATCAGTTTAATACTGATTTATGGAATCGGGTCCTTAGAGGCTCAGATAAGTGGCGTCGTAAAGGGAATCAACAGCCAGGGCGATACTATTCTTTTACCCAATGCAAATGTTTACTGGAGCAATAATAATGTTGGTACGACCAGTGATTTCAATGGCAATTTCAGTATAAATAAGCCATCCGACGATCTGCATATTATCATTCAGTATATCGGGTACAAAAATGACACACTTTATGCGCCTTTTTCAACAGATCCGTATGAGATAATACTTATTGAAGGCCGGTTCCTCAATGAAGTAGAGATAACCTCAGATGGTGCAGGCACACATATCGACCGGTTGAACCCGATTTACACCGAAAACATCACAGATACCGAGCTAAAACGTGCGGCCTGTTGCAATCTGGCTGAGAGTTTTGAAACGAACGCTTCGGTAGATGTGCATTATACTGACGCTGTAAGCGGTGCCAAGCAAATTCAACTTTTGGGTTTGGCAGGTGTTTATTCTCAACTTTTAATAGAGAATATCCCGTTTATGAGAGGTATAGGCTCCTCATTTGGCATGGAATATATTCCGGGTACATGGCTGGAATCGATTCAGGTTTCGAAAGGTCCTGCCAATATCAGAAATGGCTTTGAAAGCATAACCGGACAAATCAATACCGAGTTAAAAAAACCCGGAAGCGAGGAGAAATTCTTTTTCAATTACCTTATCAACGATAAAAACAGAATGGAGTTTAATTTTAACTCATCACAAAAGCTGAATAAGAATCTAAGCAGCATTGTTTTGGGCCACTATTCATTCTTGAATGATTATCACGATGGAAATGAAGATGGATTTACCGATTTGCCGGTGGGCGATCGATTTACTGTTGGAAACTTCTGGCAATACGACAATTTAGATGGATTCATGGTTCGTTTTGGCGGACGCTATGTAAATGAAACCCGCAAGGGAGGCCAGATTAGTGGAAGTCCTTATTTTACACAACAATTAATAGGACTGTGGAAATCGGAAATTAAAAATGAACGGTATGAAGTGTATGCCAAGACCGGAAAGGTCTTCAATGATCCCAAAAGCAGCAGTCTTGGATTCATCAACTCATATTCACATCATGACATGACGGTTTTGGCCGGTTTGAAAGAATATGGCGGATCACAGACTTCGTTTTATTCGAATCTGATTTTTGATTCCAAATTCAAAAACTTCAAACACAGCTATAATGCAGGCGTAAGTTTTATGTACGATGATGTTCAGGAAAGACTGAATGACACGTTATGGACAAGCCAGCAGTACGTACCGGGGGTGTTCTTTCAGTATATTTATACTAATCCCGAGAAGTTTACATTCATGAGCGGCCTGCGCAGTGATTACAACAGTGAATTCGGTGTATTGATTACTCCACGCATGCATGCTAAATGGTTCCTCAACGAAGAAACATCATTGAGGGTATCTGCAGGAATGGGACACCGCGTTGCATACCTCCTGCCTGAGAACCTGAACCTGCTCAGTTCTTCACGACAAATCATCTTTCCGGATGAAAACAAGATGGAAAGTGCTTTAAATGGCGGAGTAAGTCTGGTGAAGCATATTGACATTCTGGGTCGTGAAATGACAGTTTCTGTGGAGTATTACTACACCCGCTTTCTGAATCAGATCTTGTTTGACATGGAATCTGACACTTCGGCCATAAAGATTTATAATCTTAATGGAGAATCGTATTCACATGCAGCTCAGGCTGAGGTATCCTATTCATTCAATAAATACATTGATGCCCGGGCAGCCATTCGATATACAGATGTCAGGTATACTTTCCCTGATGGAGTTGTTCGGAAAAAGCCGTTGCTTTCAGAGTACAAAGGATTTGTCACCATCGGTTACAGTAGTAATATGAACAAATGGAAAGCTGATGCTACATTGCATTTGAACGGACGCACCAGATTACCCGACCGCAGTGCTTTTCCAACAGAATACCAGTTGGCGGAGTACTCTCCTGCTTTCAGCATCATAAATTTTCAGCTTACACGAAATTACAAGCATTGGAATATTTATGCAGGAGTTGAGAATTTGCTGAGTTTTACACAAAAAGATCCTATTATTTCTGCTGAAAATCCTTATAGTGCCTATTTCGATTCCGGAATTATCTGGGGCCCGATAAGCGGAAGGAAGCTGTATGTTGGAGTGCGGGTTCATTTTAACAGAAAACCATAAATGTTATGCAAAGCCAACGATTCCATGACGCCCCCATGTATTATTGTCGACGATGGAATGATGGTTTTGCAGAAAAATTCTGAAAGGAGAAAAAATGAACATTATATTATTTGCAGAGAACATAAAATGCCACGGATGTGCAAACACCATAGTTAAAAATCTGAAAAAGAAAAAAGACGTGGAAATGGCCGCCGTTGATGTAACAGAAGGAAAAGTATCCATATCCTATCCCGGAAACGAGGACCGAAGCGAAGAATTCTCAGATGTTCTTCGTTCTCTGGGGTATCCGCCAATTGGCGAAAACAAACTTATTTCGAATGTGAAATCGTATGCCAGTTGTATGATTGGCAGATTGTCAAAAGATGAAAATGAAAACCAAAAATAGAAAACAATGAAAAACAAATTTTTATTTGCCGCAATGGCGATGATTTTAGTATTACCACTAAGCATGATGGCCCAGAATGGAGGCCCGAAACTGAAGAAAAACCAATCGGAAGTGGTAATAACAACTAACATGAGTTGTAATGGATGTAAAACTGAGATTGAAAAAGAACTTGGTTATCAGAAAGGCGTTGTGGAAGTAGAAGGTGATCTCGCAACCAAAAACGTAAGGGTTGTTTATAAAACCAAGAAAAACACAGCAGAAAATCTGGTTGCCTGCGTTCAAAAACTAGGGTATCAGGCTACGCTTTTAAAATGTTGCTCCGGTGCAGAAGGCGAAGGGCACAGTTGCAGCGGAGACCATAGTGGCGGACATAACTGCAGTGGAGACAACTCAAATAAGAAAGGTTGTTGTGATAAGAAGGAGTAAAAAATCATGAATTTAGAATCTAGAGTTTAGAATCATGAAGTAACTTTTAGATTCAAGATTCTCGACTCTAGATTCTGACTTAAAAAAACCGGCTACTGGGGGGGCAGCCGGTTCGAGGGTTTAGAAATACATGTGATACATGTAATACATAATTACCTGATGATTTTTTTGTGATATATGTATGTATTGTTTTGCAGTACTATCATGCTCATACCAGATGGCAAGGCGTGTGAAGGAATTTCCCAAGCATTTGGACCATCAGAGGCTTCTACATTTTCAAGATAAATAAGTCGACCAGCTAAATCATACAGAATGAGGTCAAAGTTCATTTCTTCACTCGCGGTGAAATATACTGTAATTCCGTTGTTTTCATTACTTTCTATCATTATGGCATCGCTTTCACCCTCACCCGGTAAAGCAGTTACAACCTGAGAAACGGAATTTGTACCGTCAAAATCAGTCTGACGTATTCGATAATAATAAGTTATTCGTTTAGGAACATTGTCATTAATGGTATAATGATGAACCATATTGCTGGTTCCCTGACCATCAAGTTCTGCAACAGGATAAAAATCAAACCCGTTCTCACTGCGTTCTACAGTAAAATAGTCGTTGTTGATTTCTGTTGCTGTAGCCCAATGAACACCTACTGTTTTATCACCTATATATGATGCACTTAGATCAAGCATTGTAACAGGCAGGCAGGAATTTGAAGTAATGGTAACAGTATCGCTAGCCGAACCGCAAAGATCACTTAATGACGACCACACAAACACATTAGATCCAAGGGTGAGTCCGTTTACAACAGTATTTGGATCATGCTCATCCACAAAAGTGCCTGTTCCGCTCAGTACGGTCCACGTCCCCTGGTTAATGGTTGCGGTTGCATTTAGTGTTGCAGAACTGCCACAAACTGCCTGATCGGGACCTGCGTACATAATAGCTACACCTGTGCCTGCACCAATAGTGTAATCGCACTGATCGCCTGCATTTCCGTCAATCATTACATAATACATTTCTCCGACGGTTAATGAAGAAGCTGTAAGGGAAAAAGAGCCGAGGCTACCTCCATCTGTAAAAGCACAAGGCGATTTCAGAGAGAAGGTTTGAGTGTTTTCATCGTAATCAAATACAGCGACCTGAATTCCACCAATACAAGTGGCTCCCCCTGTAACAGTAAAATCAAATGTTGCTGATGTGCTTAAAGCCTGGAATTTCAACCAAGAGTTATTTTCAATTGTTCCGGCAAAGATTCCATCGTTCGGTATAGGGCAGAATCCTCCTCCTATAAGATTAAAAGGAGTGTCTTCGCCATAATAGGATGCAGTGCTACCACAATAATTATAAATATTACAAACCTCTGTTGCCTGGCCAAAAATATCGGCTGCCGG
>PKSX01000212.1 GCA_002869435.1 Marinilabiliales bacterium
CACGTATGAGGAAACTTCATCATCTAGAATAAGGAAAAAGAAGATAATTGTAACACCAATCAGCGTCTGGGTAAATGTTTGTCCTAACTCTTTAAGCCTCGAGCGGCGATAGATTTTACGGTAAAAACCAAGCATCATATAAAACAATAGCCAGGAGACCGGAATAATGAAAATACCATAATAGAAGTTAGGATCAGAACTAACTGTTTCCCATAAGGTTTTTTCATCAATATTTGCAGAGTATTTTCTATACGTAAACAAAAGCGCCCATGCCATGGATGCAGCCAGAAAATCGAGCAACACGTAGCGAAAGGTATGCAGTTTACGGTTTAATTTCATTGAGCGTGAATGATTTTTATATTATCCAGATACACTGTTGCAGTGCTTTCCCCGTCAGGCAATTCTGCTCTGATAAAAATATAAAAGCTGCTAGCCTGTGATTCCCGGGTTACCACCGGAGATATATTGACGTATATTTTCTTCCAGGTATCAGTTGTATTCAGAACCATAACCGGATGATAAACCGACTGTGTACCTATGTTGGCAATAACACCCACCGCAGTTTCCACATCGGTCTTAAAATTCATCTCAATAAAATTATAGGCTCCGCTCTGTGGCAACACAAAGTCATTAATGGTTTTTATATCGGCAACAGGATGTTCTTCA
Source organism: Marinilabiliales bacterium (assembly GCA_002869435.1). Taxonomy (GTDB): domain Bacteria; phylum Bacteroidota; class Bacteroidia; order Bacteroidales; family DTU049; genus BM518. Next base: position 667 of record PKSX01000212.1, read on the forward strand.
TCTAATGATATTACTCCACTGTATGATCCCTCATAAACCAGGGCAGGATCACTGGTACGTTCTATTGTAGTATCACTCAGACTACTTCCTGTAACAACAAGTCCACCACTTTCAAAATCTTCAATTATTTCAAACTCAAGATCTGTATTATAGGTTGATGTTGGATAAATGTGCAGTATACTGTCTTCAACAAGCGTTGCAGAAACTTCAAAATCTGAAACAAAAGGATAAATACCCCTTGTTGCAGAAATACCATTCAGCAAAATTCCGGGAAAAACCTGAATATCAACATCACCTGAAGCTAAAACCGGAAATGTGCATGGCAGCTCATATGCGCCGACACTTTCTCCATTCACATAAACCCAGGCATCAACAAAGTTCTGATCGGCAGAGCCCTGCGAACCAATTACTGAAAAGCCAATGGAATCGATTTGAATATAAGACGGAATTTCCTCTGAAGGGTTGATCCAATCACAGGATGTACTGAATAACAGCACAATAATTATAGCAATAAAGGAGGTTCTCATGATGGTTGATTGCTTTGATAACGAAGCATTGGTTTATTTAGTATGAAAAAGTAAAAAAAATCAGGAAAGGTGATAAAGATTCTCATTGATCTGATCCATCACCTTATAAGCAACTTCAAGGGCAGAGTACCCATCGAGGATACCAACCGGAGTTGGTTCATTATTAATAATTGACTCGTGAAAACGTTCCAGTTCCATTTTGATGGCATTTACAGGTTTCACCTCAGGATTTTCAATATGTATTTGTTTTTTACCCTGCCCGTCACCCGGATCTATAACCATTGCAAAGGGTGGCAGGTTTTTCTCATCTTCCACTTCTTCCATTCTGATGATTTCTGTTTTCTTATCCAGAAAATCGACTGAAATGTATGCATCACGCTGGAAGAATCGTGATTTTCGCATATTTTTCATAGAAATCCTGCTGGCGGTAAGGTTCGCAACAGCGCCATTATCAAATTCTATTCTGGCATTATCTATATCAGGAGTGGTACTAATTACAGGCACACCACTTGCGCTTACTCTGCGCACATTTGCACCTACAACACTCAGAATAATATCAATATCATGAATCATCAAATCCAGTACAACCGGAACATCTGTTCCACGAGGATTAAATTGTGCCAAACGGTGAGCTTCGATAAAAACAGGCTTTTGAATAAAAGGCTGTGCTGCAAGAAAAGCAGGATTAAAACGCTCGACATGGCCAACCTGTATTTTAACATTGGCTTCGCGGCTTATGGTTAGAAGAGACTTGGCTTCAGCAACCGTTGTTACAATTGGTTTTTCAATGAAAACATGCTTAAACTTCTTCATGGCCATGGCAGCACTATCAAAATGTGCAATGGTTGGGGTTACAATATCAATGGCATCTGCTGCTTCCATCAATTCATTGCGTGATGAGTAGTATTTCACACCCAGTTCTTTTGATACTTCTTCTGCGTGAGTTTTATCAATATCATAAAATCCCAACAGCTCAAACTGCTCCAGTTCCTTAATGCATTTCAGGTGTATTTTGCCTAAATGCCCGGCACCCAAAACCCCTATTTTCAATTTATCCATATCCTCTTTCTTGAATATTTGCTGCAAAAGTATACTAATAAGAGCCAAATTGCTAACTTCGCAGTGATTTTTTTGAAAAATTCACTGTTAACAGCATCAGTGTGATACGATATAAAGGACTTATTATTGAAGATTCGTACCGTGCACAGGGACTGCGCAGTAAACTGGTGCAAGAAATAACACGTAAAGGCATCAGTGACCGGCGAGTGCTTGAAGCCATTGGAAAAATACCTCGTCATTATTTTCTCGACAGCAGTTTCATGGAATTTGCCTATTCAGACAAACCATTTCCCATTGGAGAAGGACAAACCATCAGTCAGCCATATACAGTTGCTTTTCAATCTCAGCTACTGCAGGTAGAACCTGGCCACAAAGTTCTGGAAATCGGAACAGGGTCCGGTTATCAGGCCATAGTACTCTTAGAGATGGGAGCTAAAGTATACTCTATTGAGCGGGTTAAGGCACTCTATGATAAAGCAAAAGAATTTCTCCCACTTTTAGGATATAAACCTAAACTATATTACGGGGACGGATATAAAGGATTACCAAGATTGGCTCCATTCGACCGTATCATTGTAACTGCCGCAGCCCCTGATATACCACAAGGGTTGCTTTCTCAGCTTTCCGACAACGGAATCATGGTCATTCCTGTCGGTGACTCCAACGGAGTGCAGGTTATGAAAACCATCCACAAAGACTCTAACGGTGTTTTCACAGAAAAAGAGCATGGTCAATTCAGATTTGTTCCCATGTTGGAAGATAAAAAATAAATCTATGAATATTACTGAAACTGCTTCAAGGCTGGCTGCTTTTGCCTCAGAAATAAATCAAGTGGAACAATTGTTTAATTCTGAAAAACCGGATGGTATTATTAATGAAGCCTATATTCATAATAAGTGGTTCACCTACGACAATGTTCAGTTTGCATTGAAATCCTTGGCAGAGGCATTGCAGAGCGATAAAATTCATTCATGGCTTAGCCGTTATTCTTTCTCCAAAGATCAAAAAAATATTGCGCTTATACTTGCAGGAAATATTCCTGCTGTTGGATTTCATGACATTCTATGTACATTACTCAGTGGGCATCAGGCAAAAATCAAGCTCTCATCAGAAGACAGAATATTGATACCCTTTCTATTGGGTATGCTGGAAAAACATCTTCCAGAATATAAAAATCAATATACATTTGAGGATGAAATAATTAAAGATTTTGATGCCGTTATTGCGACAGGCAGTAATAACAGCGAGAGGTATTTTAAGAAATACTTCGGCAAAGTCCCCAATATCATTAGGCACAGCAGAAACAGCCTTGCGATACTCGACGGAACAGAAACAGAAGATGAACTTTCTCAATTACAAGATGATATTTTCAGGTATTTTGGCCTGGGATGCAGAAATGTAAGTCAATTACTAGTCCCTGAGGGCTATGACTGGAAAGCATTTCTTGAGATCATAAATAAAGACCGGTCTGTGCTTAATCACAATGCCTACGCCAATAACCTTACCTATTACACTGCCTATTTCTCACTAATGGATGAAAACCTGCTCGACGGAGGCACTGTTTTACTGCGCGAGAACATCTCCCCCGCTTCACCACCGGCAGTTTTGCATTTTCATAATTACAGAAATGAAGATGAAGTTCAGAACATGATACTTGGAATGAAAGATTCGCTTCAATGCATAGTGCGAAAAGATCCTGAACATGGGGAAACAAGTTTTGGTCAAACTCAGAAACCTACAATTGATGACTACGCTGACGGCATTGACACGATGGAATTCCTTTCTAAAGTATAAATTGAAAAAGTAGAAAAGTAAGAAGTTAAAAGGGTCTTCAAATTATAAATCACATTACTTCTTACTTTTAACTTATAGCTTTTTCAATCTTACTTCCTAAACACCAGGTCTCCTTTTGTGAAAATAAACTCGCCAGGCTTCTGATTGGCAAACACCACTACATTAAATTCATATGATCCCGTTTTTCTGGCGGTGAAATCACAGAGTTTTGCTTCGGCACTTTCCTCATAATGATTATTCATCTGAATACTGCGACTATTAATAGTTACGTTTGTATAAAACGGATCGAAAGCCATCATATCAAGGGTATCCTTCTCATCAATTACCACAACAATCTGATACTCGAGCTGAAGATTTCCTTCATACTCTACATCATAATCTGACCATAGAGATATTTCTTCATCTTTTTCCAGATCAATTAATGCAGACTCGACTGAGCAATTTTCACGGCTGCACACATTATCAATAGGTATGCGTTCGAATTCATCGCCGAAAAAAACCGAGCAGCTACAAATAGCTAAAAAGCACAACACAATAATACACGGAAATAAAAAGCGCATTTTTCTATAAAAGTACAAAAAGCTTTTTTAAAATAATGAGAAAACCGCCTTCTGAAACTCAGGTGGCGGTGCTTAGGAATATAGAGTCCTGATTGCTCAGGATACAACTATTGAGCAAGGAATTTAGTACACTGGGTTGAAGTTTCTGATGAGATTCTCAAAATATAAACCTGCATTGGTTTCAATTCGGCGTCGACAATGACCGTACATTTATCAAAACTAATACTAGTTTGATAAACAACTTGTCCCTGCATATTGATTATAGTCATTGTTGAAACCTGATTAACCGGTACATTCATATTTGCAATAAAAATATTATCGCCACTTTCAATCTCAACATTTTCAAACCCTGATTCAGTACTAACAGCTACCATTTCCTTCACTGAAGTTTTACCATCAAAATCATATTGGGTTAGTCTGTAAAAAACTACAGGTGCATCGGGCAATTCGTAATCAGAGAACTCATAATAGTTCATTGAAGAAGAGTTTCCTGCGCCCATGACCCAACCAATATC
>PKSX01000218.1 GCA_002869435.1 Marinilabiliales bacterium
TCATTCACGCCATCAGCGTTGGGTGAAAAAGCAGTCGGGATAAGCAGACATTCATCAAAATCGAAAGCTATGGTAAAGTTTAGCGATTTCGTACACAAATTGTTATCGGTAATAATCACCGAGTATGATCCGGCCATCAAATCTGACGCAGTAGAATTGCTTGAACCATCATTCCACAAATAAGCATACGGACTGATGCCTCCACTGGTATTTAGTTCAATTTCTCCGTCGGCTGATGCATCGCATGTAGCATTGGTAATTGTAAAGTCTACAGCAATGGAATCGGGTTCGGTAATGGTTATTGAGCCGGTGCTGTCGCATCCGTTTGCATCGGTTACGGTAAAATCATAAACACCTGCAGCAACGCCGCTGATCGATTGACCGGTTTGTGAATTGCTCCAGCTATAAGTATAAGGACTCGTTCCTCCCGCAGGTGTTACACTTGCTGAGCCACTCAAATCATTATAACAGGTTAAATCGGTAGAGGAAGATGAAACGGTAAGTAGCGCAGGTTCTGCAATAACAATGCTGTCAATATCGGCACACCCTAAACTATCAGTGACAGTTACGTAATAGGTGCCGGCATCAAGCCCGGTAATATCCTGATTGGTTTCGCCTGCATCGTGCGACCAGGTGTATCCGAGCGGGCCGGTTCCACCGGTAATGGTCAGGTCTATTTCCCCGGATCCATCTCCAAAGCAATCCAGGTCAGTAGCCGTGTATGCAATGGAAGGACTTTCTACAAACGGGCCTGCATTAATTACAACGCTGCATCCGTTATCGTCGGTAATGGTAATATCGTAGGTGTCGCCACCATTAAGTCCGGTTACATAAAGAGTGTCGCCGCTATTGTTCAATGTAGTTGCACTCAACGTGCCGCTTCCACTAATAGAAAGGTTATAGTTTGTTCCGGGAATAACCTCTGGCGATCCACCGGAAATAACAACAGTTGCAGTACCATTAGTGCAGTCTTCAGAAACACTGGTGGTGATTTCATTGACATAAGTAAACTTCATGGCCGTTCCAAGGGTATAGCAAAGATCGGTATTCACATCCCAGCCGCGGGCATCATCAGTACCACCACCGGAAATATCAAGAATATCATCCATGGTAACCGCAGTAACCCAAAAATATGGATTAGATGTTCCGATTGCGGAAAATACCGGTGAAGAAGGGCCGGCGGTATTTACATCACCGGTTACAGCACTGTAATCAAGCAGTCCTGAAAATCCGGGGTCAGTAGCCGGGTTTGAGCCAACAGGGGCGGCGGTATAGAAGGCATATCCCAAACCGGCAGGGTCGGTTCCTGCCTGAGGTGGTAAGACATAATTGCTGTCCGAAACCAATTCAAGCACATCGTTATAACAAAGCACGTATTCGTTTGATGGATTGGTTACATCGATGCCGTTTATTACTACAGAAACAGTTCCTGAATTGGCCGTACATACGAAAGGGGAAGTATAACAGGTTACAGATTCCGTTGTAAAACACCCACTACCTGTTGGTGTAACATAAATGGTTACGGAATCGCCGCTGCTTAAACCGTTTACGGTATAATTTGTACCGGTAGTATTATCATTTACGTTGGATCCGCCGTTTACGCTATATGTTATATCGTATCCGGTTGCGCCTGATACCGAATTCCATGTAAACTGAATGCTGTCGATTCCGATATTTCCACAGGAAAGGTTTATGGGCAGAGAAGCTGTAGCATTAATTACGACTGTATCGGTAGATGCTCCACAGAATGAACTTGACCCGGCCCAAACAAAAATGTTGTCTCCGGGGCTCAGGCCACTTACATAGGAGTTTGGATCAGTAATGCTTGTGAAATTTCCGCTTCCACTCACAACAGACCATGCTCCTACACCCAGTGGTGCATTGGCGGCCATAGTGGCAAAAGTGTCGCAAACAATCTGATCGGGGCCTGCATAAACAATAGTTACCCCGGTGTTTACGGCAATATTATAATCGCAATTGTCGCCGGCATATCCGTCGATCATGAGAAAATAAACTTCTCCAATATTCAGAGATGTTGCTGTTAACGTAAATGTTCCTGTTTGACCAGCATCTGTAAGAGCACAAGGCGATTTTAGATCAAACATATAAGTTGTTGAGTCGAAAGAGAATACGCCTACCTGAATTCCCGACATGCAGGAACCGCCTGAAACAGTGAAATCAAAAGTCGCTGAAGTAGCAAGAGCTTCAAACTTGAGCCATGAGTTGTTTTCGATAGTTGCACCAAAGATTCCGTCATCCGGAACCGGGCAAACACCGCCACCAATCAGGTTGTAGGGAGTATCTTCTTTATAATATCCTGAGGTATTTCCACAATAGTTCAAGGTATTGCAGATAGGGGTAGCTTGCCCAAAAATATCTGCTGCGGGAGGGTTGTTGGCACAAGTAGGCGGATCTCCGCAAGAAATAACAGCTGCCCAACCACCATCGGTGCCACTTGCATCTGATTTCCAGCGACAAGTTACACATGTACTGAGCGTGTTGATTGCAAGTTGTGATGAATAACCGGTTTGGCTGTTTTCGTCAAGCCAGGTTAATATGGCTATGGGAGTTCCGGTTGCTGTTGTTCCGTCGTAAAAGAACAAGGTGTCGTTTGGAACATCCATATTAAATGAGCCGGCAGATGAAAAGTCGAATTTCAATGGTGAGCCCGAAGAAGAGCAAAATGTAACGGTATAATCCTCATTGTTACTGTAATTTCCACCGGTGCCTCCGGCATCTGTAAATGTGCCGCTACAGGTGTTAATGGTGTTTCCGTTTTCAGTGGCAATATTATATATTTGCCCTTGTGCCGATACCCCAAATATCAGCAATGCAGAAAACAGTAAAACGTGAAGTTTTTTGTACATGTATTTCATAGTTCCAAAAATTTTTGGTTAAACCCAATGTAAATCTACAATGAATATGTCCTTAATACAATATTAAAGGGCTGTTTAGCTATGATTTGGGGACAAAAACTGTTTTTTTGGGGTGAATGGTTGGGTTTTGGGGTGAATGGTTAGCGGCAAGAGAGTGAGGGTGATGGTTTTATTGAACAATCTGCAAGGTATTTCTGCCTGCAGAGAAGGGGGTGTTGTCAAAAGCTTTTTATCATTCATGCGAAGCGATTCGGCCATAGGCGGATGTGCTCCTATGAAAGATTCTTTCGTATATTTACATAAAAAATGAGATACGAGCCATTGCCTGCATCATTTTACGAAAGGAACAGAAAAGCACTATACAAGAAACTGGTTCCCGATAGTTTGGTTGTTTTAACCGGAAATGAGGAAATTCCATGGAGTGGCGATCAGTATTATCCATTCCGTCAGTACAGCGATTTCTTTTACCTGACGGGTATAGATCAGGAAGATTCTATGGTGTGTCTATGTCCTCATCATCCAAATAAAGCATTACGAGAAGTACTTTTTATAAAGGAAACCAGCCCTGAAATGGTGATCTGGAACGGAGAAAAACTAACCAAAGATCAAGCGGCAAAACTTTCCGGTATTCAAACCGTGAAATGGAATTCTGAGTTCTGGACTGTGGTTCAGGAAATGGCTTTTCAGTCCAGATGCATTTATCTGAGCATGAATGAAGCCCCGAAATTTCAATCTGCTGTGCCAACTGCCGAAAAGCGTTTGGCCGAAGAACTGCGAAAAAGGTTTCCGGCACATAATACAGAAAGACTTGCGCCGGTACTTGCCCAAGAAAGGGTGGTTAAATCGAAAGAAGAGATTGAGACGATCAAAAAAAGTATTGCTATTACCGGCATGGCGCTAAACCGGGTCTTAAAAACAGTAAGCCCGGGCATGATGGAATATCAAATAGAAGCCGAAATGACTTACGAATTCATGCGAAACGGCGCATCTTCTCACGCTTATGCCCCAATTGTGGCTTCCGGCGAAAATGCTTGCGTACTTCATTATACGGCCAACGACAAAATGCTGAAAGACGGCGATCTTTTGCTGATGGATTTTGGCGCTTCTTACGGCAATTATGCTTCCGACTGTTCCCGCACCATTCCGGTAAACGGTAAATTTACACCAAGACAAAAAGAATGTTATAATGCGGTATTGGCTGTTTTTCGAGAAGCAGTGAAACTCTTTGTTCCGGGCAATACCATTGAAAACATCAATAAAGAGGTGAATAAACTGATGGAGGAAGCCATGATTGGTTTGGGACTATTTACCAAGGAGGAGCGAGATGAGCAAGATCCGAAAAAACCATTATACCAAAAGTATTTTATGCATGGTACTTCACATTTCATGGGTCTCGATGTTCATGATGTGGGCATGAAAACCACAAAACTTCAGAAAGGTATGGTTTTAACGTGCGAGCCAGGTCTTTATATTAAAGATGAAGGCATAGGCATCCGCATAGAAAATGATATACTGGTAGACGACACACCAGTAGATCTTATGGCTGATTTCCCGATTGAGGTGGAGGAAATAGAAGACCTGATGAATAAATTGACATAAAAAAAGCCCCAAACGGGGCTTTCGAAGTAAATATCAATCCTTATTCAACAATTACCTTGAAGTTTTCGACATGTGTATTATCAGAAATCTTTATCAGGTAGATTCCACTACCATATTCTCCAAGTGAATACACGCTTGTTGTATATAAGGTTTCAGAAATAATCATGCGACCACTAAAATCAAAAATCTCAATAGTGCTGTTGTTTGTATTGGACAATAGTTCAATAGTGATATCATTCCGAGTAGGATTTGGATAAATAGCCCATGTGTTTTGTTCATACTCATTTAAAGAGACTGAGCTACATCCTGGATTATCAATTGCGGCATTAACAACAAGGTTATACTTGACATTTCCGCCAGTAATACCTGTATATACTGTTCCATCAGCACCATTAGAGCCGGGAGCAGAACTAGAGGATATCCCCCCTCCTTGTCCACCAAGAACAGATGTTGAACCAGAATCAAACAGGGTGTCGTTATAGAACATTTTAATTCTGCCACCGGCACCACCGCCACCACCGTCGTTGGCGCTTGAACCACCATAGCCGCCTATACCTCCGTCGGCATTTACAGATCCGGAGAAAACGATTACATCCGCATTAACAAGGAAACCTCCTCCGGCTCCTCCACCGCCGCCACGTGAGCCGTCTAAAGCTGCAGAAGTGTCACCCTCTACAGAAATAATACCAGATATTGATGAATATATACCTCTTATAGAAAATGATCCGCCACCATTTCCACCCAATCCATTGTCGGCTGATCCACCGCTTGAGCCCATTTGAATAGTATCTGTGTTGTTGGTGCCATAAGCTACGCCACCAGCAACACCCGGGGGTGTATCATCTCCTCCTTCACCTCCTTGGCCACCATAACCACCGCCACTTGAAGCTTCAGAAGTATTAAATGCTCCGGCACCGGGTCCTTCGCCATTTGCATAAGTTCCAGAAACTGTTGATGCTGGGTATCCTTTACCTTTTCCATAAACAAAGCCATTGATATTGGTATAATATGCATTTAGAAGTAAAGCTGTATCCGCTTGCAGAGTTAAGGTATCGCCTGCATCAAGCTGGAAATACTGAATCATTTGAATTCCATATAATGTGGTATCAACACCACCTGAAATCCAGTAACTAGAAAAGACACTGTCAATATTTGACATTGGTGCTGCACCGGCACTACCATAAAACATAAAGATACTGTCGCTGGCATTAGCCCCAACGAAATCTGCTTTCACAAAGATCACTGTTGAGTCTGTATTAATTCCTGATTCAATCCAGTAAGGAAGAAGGTTATAGCCGCATGAATCAGAAGTAAAACGAATGTCATCACCGTTGGAATCCATGTCACCTGTTCCAATTGGAGTCTGTGTATTTATTACCATTCTGACCGGAAAATCATTCATCATTGTACCTTGTTCTTCAGAGATTTCAATATACACTCTTTTCGACCAGGTATTTAATTGTGCTGTTGTTTGTAGGCTCAAAAACAAAACAGGAATGAGCCATACTAAAAGTTTTTTCATAATAAAAGTTTAATGATTAACAATGCAAAACTAGTCATTTTATCGTTAAAAACAGAATAACCATGATGATTATCAAATACAATGAATTGTTTAGTACAGAGTGAAGTATTTTATCAGGATAATTTTTCACCCAACTGCATCATCGCACGCCTAGGGGAACTATTGTTGTACAGGATATTATACATAGTATCGAGTATCGGCATCTCCACTTTGTAGTTTTCAAGCACTTCTTTCATGGCTTTTGCGGCAAAATACCCTTCGGCCACCTGTTTCATTTCAATTTTGGTATAACTGATGGAATACCCTTTTCCGATCATGACGCCAAACGCCCTGTTTCTACTGTGCTGGCTATAGGCTGTAACAATGATGTCGCCCAGGTATGCCGATTTATTTACATCTCTTTTGTGATGATTTATGGCATCAAGGAAATTGCGCAATTCCAGAATAGCATTGGTAGTAAGAACGCTGAGAAAATTATCTCCAAGACCCAGACCTGCGCTTACCCCTGCGGCTACGGCATATACGTTTTTAAGAATAGCTGAATATTCAATGCCCTGAATGTCGCAGGACAGTGATATTTTTGTTGCCCGTGAGGTTAATAGTTCAGACATCAGGTTGTTCAGGTCTCCGTTTTCTGAAGCAATGGTCAGATAGCTTTTTTTGTCCATGATAACCTCTTCTGCATGGCAGGGACCGGCAATCATTCCAAAATTCTCTACCGGAACATCAAACTTGTTGATGAAGTATTGGCTAACAGTTTCATTGGTTTCAGGAATAATGCCCTTAATGGCTGAAATAACGAATCTATCTTTCAGCAGGTTCGGATCGAGAGAATCAAGTGTGTTTTTAATAAATGCTGCAGGAATAACAAAAATGAGGATATCTGATTTGCGAATGATTTCTTCAATTTCAGTACTGATATGAAGAAGATCGGTGTTGAACTCAACTGAGCTCAGATATTCAGGATTGTGCTTGTACTCATAAATAAAATCAACAGACTCCTGGCGACGAACCCACCAGTTAATCTTTTTAGATTTAAACTGAAGGATTTTTACAATAGCAGTAGCCCAGCTTCCACCCCCGATTATTCCTATTTTATTCGCAATTTTCATAGTACTTTAGAAAGTAATGCTTGTGCTTAGTTCTTCATCGCCTCGGAGATATCTTATTTCAATGGTTTGGCCTTTTTCGAAATTTGAAAGCGCTTTCATATAAGACATGATGTCTGTGACCTCAAACTCGCCCATTTTAGTAATAATGTCGCCGGCTTCAAGTCCGCCTTTCCAAGCCGGACGTCCTTCGGTAACCCCGTCGATGCGAAGCCCTTTGCCTCCCCATGCATGGTCAGGGATAATGCCTAGCGTAGGACCTTTTCGCCCTGGACGATCTCCACCCATTTCTTTTTTTGTTTCCTGAAAATGAAGAGTTTTAGAATTATCAACAGAGGCAAATATATTTTCAGCAAGGAAAAGTACATCAACCATTCCCGGGAAATTGATTTTTTCAATATCATCGGTTGGTTTGTGATAATCGCTATGCAAGCCGGTTATGAAAAACAATACCGGTATATCTTTTAAATAAAAAGACATTTGATCTGATCCGCCCAATCCGCTTTTTGAAAGGCGAAGTTCCATGATTTTCGGGTCTGATACTTCTATAAGTGAATCCCATTCCAGTGCTGTTCCGGTTCCGATAATGTTTATTCCCGGTTTGTCTTTACTGACGCGGCCAACCATATCGAAGTTTAACATGGCTACTACATTATCAATTGGAAAGAGGTCCTGCTCAAGAATAGCTTTAGATCCCAGCAGACCTTTTTCTTCAGCAGAGAATGCAATAAAAATATAATTGTGATTATTGTAACCTTGTTCTTTGATTCTTCTGGCGATTTCAATAACCAGTGCAGTGCCGCTGGCATTATCGTCGGCTCCGTTATGTACCGCTTTTGGTCCATTATAGCGTGAAATATTTGAGCCATAACCCAGATGATCGTAATGACCGCCTATTACAATATAAGAGTCTTTTCCGTTATCAATCATTCCGGCTACATTATATCCGGTTTTTTTATTGGCATCATACTCTGCAGAGCAAGTTATTTCAGCGCTTTCAGCATGAATGAGTCTTTCCGACAGCTTTTTTCCTGCTGACAATACCGGCGTCATAAGTGGATTAACTTTGAAAAACCAGTTGTTTTCTACCGGGAAATTGTCAAAATCACTACTGACGAGAATAATTGCAGCCGGATTTTTTGAGGCCGCTAAATTAATAGCGTTTTGAAGCAAGTCGTAATACCCGGGTTTCAAAAGTAAATCAGAGCAGGTGTCGGCCATGTTTACGTCTATCATCAGAACCTTGTCGCTGAATGTAACGGGGCACATTTTCTCATAGACATCGTCTTCAAGTCCGCAACCAACATCAACAAGATAGCCGTTGAAATTGTAATCAGTAAAACTATTTAATATATGAAAATCTTGCTGATGGTCATATTCAGAATCGTCGGCTTTTAGGATAACCGATGAATAAGAATAACCTTCCGAAAATTCGAAAGGAATGCCGAAAGACTCTCCGTTAAGAGGGGAGAGTCCTGCGGCTTCAAATTCCGATGCAATATAGTCACGTGCTTTTATTTCACCATCTGTGCCGGCTTCGCGCCCTTCAAGGCTGTCGGATGCCAGTACATAAATAGACCGGTAAAAGTTCTTTTCTATTTGACTTTTTTCTTCTTCACTGTACTCTTCAACACTTTGTGCATATAGAAATAGTCCCGACAGAAGCAGGGAGAATGAAATGAGGGCCCGTAACATTTTAGTTCAGTTTAATAGTTCAATTAGAGTTTCAAATGACTTTTACCTTGTTTGAAAACGATATCCACAGGTATTTTATTTTCTGTCAAACGATCGAGGTCTTTCTGAAGGTCGTCGCTTACGTTTCCATCAGCTTCAACCCATGCTTTTGCAGCTTCCAGGTCGCCATCGCCCTGAATCACAAGAATTTTGTTTGCAAGACCTTCAACAGCAGCAGGCATTTTGTCAAAGTTCACTGTATAGAAACCTTCATCAGAACGGGTAATGGCTCCTTCATTGATCATGTGGCGGAAGCACATCATGTTGGCTTTTCCGTGTGCGCTGGCAACACCAAAACGAACTGAACGGAAGATGCCGGCAATGAATGAAACATAATTTTCTTTAAGATCGCCTTCGGTGATTTCGCCCATTTCACGTAGAAGAGTAACGAGATAAAGTCCAAGAATATCTGCTTTGCCTTCTTCAATCGGTGAGTAGAATTCCTGAAGCGCTTCACGTACTGTACCTTTTCCGTTGATGGTGTTTTTGATACCAAGGCCGTGTGCTGTTTCGTGGAACATTACATTTTGGAAGAATGCATCAAATTTTACATACTGAAGTTGATCAGGATCGATAAGAATCTCTGCAATAGGGTAGAGTATTTTGTCAAATTTTGCCTGCATTGCATTTTTGAGTTGTAGCTTACGGGTTCCTTTTTGGAGTTGAACTTCTTCGTCGTTTGGAAGATTAATGGCTATGGTTTTGACCCGGCATTGCAGTCGCCACCATAATACACAACCTGATAAACGTTCATATCACTATCGCCACCCGGTTTTTCTGCTTTATATTTGTCATCAACAGGAAGCATAGTTTGAAGTTTTGGAAGAAGGGCAGCAAAATGAGCAAGCTGATTGCTCCATTCGATATCTTTAATCAAAATGAATGATTCAAAAGCTGCTTTGTATCCATACAGTCCATCTTCATAATTTTCAATTGGACCAACTACAAAATCAATAGGACTGTCTTTCATGTCCATCCATGCCAGGTCACTTGGTTGATAGTTTGAAGTGATAAGAGCCTCAGCACGAAGAGTGAGATAGTTTTTCAATCCGGCATCTTCAGCAAGATCTGCTGCCTGAAGCAATAATTCAGATGCTTTTTGCAGTTCTTCTGCATACTCATCGTGATACCAAACGGTTTTAAGGTTTCCTTCGTCGTCACGACGAATCAGAGTATAAAGGCTTGTCTTGTTTTCATCAGCAAATGCTTCAAACTCTTCTTTGGTCATGTCGGCAGGATAGAAATTAGCACCGGCAGGTTTTGCATCGAAACCGGGAACAAAAGGATTGTTTCCGTCGAGACGATCCCATGGGCCATAGTTGATTTCAGCAAAACGCTTCATGTCCGGATCTGAAATAGTATCTAAAAATCCGTTTTTGTCGCCAAGTGTTTGTTTCCAGTACAGATCATCCATTATCTGAGCAATATCTAACATAATGGCAACAATTTTTCTGTCATTTTCACTCAATTGTGTGAGATCAGCAGATAATTCAACAACAGCATATTGCTCTACTTTGTCTTTCATTGTAACCTCGGTAGAGTCGGTGTTGTCATCGTTGTTTTCTTTGTTTCCTCCGCATGAAGTGAGGAAAGAAATGCTGCTTACAGCAACTAACAATATCAGGAACTTTTTCATGGTATATGGTTTTTTTGCGAAGATACTAATAATCTAATAAAATGTAGTGCTGTGAAGCGGTTAACAGCGAATATTTTAATATATTAAATGAATATAAATGAATTAAATTAAATCAGCAAGTAAAAATAATATACTATATTTGAACATGAGTAATTTCGAAAAACTATCGCATAAGGAACGGGTTCGTTTGCTGAAAGAAATGAATGCTCAGCACAAAGAACTCAGTATGGCTGAACGCTCTGAAGGTCTTAACCAATGTCCGTATTGTAAAAATAAATCTTTGCAGCGAAATGGTCGGAGAGCCAATGGAACTCAAATGTACCTTTGTCCGGAATGTGGCAAGTCATTCAGTGATAAAACCGGAACATGTTTTCATAATGTAAAGCAGAAAGATAAAATGCAAAAGTGTATCGAATTGATGAGCGGTGGCTATCTTTCGATAAAGGAAATGGCCGAGGCTTTAGATGTGAGTGTGATGACGGCTTTCAGCTGGCGGCATAAGATTCTTACTGCCTTAATTCCTAAATCAGGGGATAAAAACGTGATAAGCGTTGAAGTGCCTCTTTACCAAAAGGGGAAGCGTGATTTGAAGGTCAATAATCAAAAGCGTAAAAGACAAATTGTGAAAATTGTGAAGCCCGCGGATGAAGAGAAAACTACAAATATTCAAAATGAATTTCGGGAGTGGATGCAAACTCAAATGAAAGGTGTTTCCGGTAAATATCTGCAGCATTATGCCGCTTGGTTTAGTTTGATCAGCGAGAGTGTTACACCGGTGGAAGTGGATGAGATTTTGGAGCGGGTCATGGCGGTGTGAAATTATTATTACGTTGTAGAGACAAGGCATATCTTGTCTCTACTCGTTAAATGCCAGACCCAATAATTTATAAAACTCCTGAAACTCAATATTTACTCCACCCAGCGATCGCAGGTGAGGGGTGTCCTGTTGTGCATCTACAAAAAGCCATCCTTCTGAACGGGCATATTCCATCAGAAAATGAAAGGCGTATTTGCTGGCGTCGTCCATAAGGTGAAACATGCTTTCGCCGGTAAAACCTTTGCCCACCTGAATGCCGTATAGCCCACCGGCCAGTTTGTCATCGTGCCATGCTTCAAATGAATGTGCAATACCGAGCTCATTTAATTTGATCAATGACTTTTTGTATTCAGGGTTAATCCAGCTGCCTTCTTCTTTACGAGGCACCTTCTCACACATATCAATTACTGCTTCAAAGGCCGAATTCATAGTTACCGTATACAGTCTTTTTTTTAGCGAGCGCTTTAATCCATGAGGTGGTTTATAATGTTGTGGAAAAATGACCATTCTCGGATTAGTGGCAAACCAGTAAATATCGTCTAAGTGCTTAAACCAGGGAAATATGCCATGCTGATAGGCACACATGAGGCGTTCAATGGAATAATCGCCACCCACTGCCAGCAATCCGTCTTCTTCTGCCAGACGCGGATCCGGAAAAACCGGTTCTTCTGAAAGGCGAAATACGGGCATAATTATAAAATATTTTCTCTGACTCGGCTGGTAAGAATATCAATGGCCACTTTGTTGGCACCACCCTGCGGAACAATAATATCGGCATAGCGTTTCGATGGCTCAATAAAAGTAAGGTGCATGGGTTTTACGTACTTGTCGTAATGGTCGAGCACCTGCATAAACGAACGTCCGCGTTCTTCAATATCGCGTTTGATAATACGCATCAATCTATCGTCGGAATCGGCATCTACAAAGACTTTTATATCGAGTCGTTTGCGCAGACTTGGGTTTGATAAAACCAAAATTCCTTCGACAATAACCACTTTTGTAGGTTCAATTGGAATGGTTTCTTCTGAGCGTGCACAGGTAACATAACTGTAAATGGGCATTTGAATAGTTTCGCCGTTTTTCAGTCGGTCAACATGCTCGCTCAATAGCTTAAACTCAATCGAAGAAGGGTGGTCAAAATTGATTTTGGCTCTTTCTTCAGCTGATAAATGGCCATTATCACGATAATATGCATCCTGGCTTAATAGGCTTACATGGCTTTTATTAAAGCGCTTCATAATGGTTTTAACAACAGTGGTTTTGCCCGATCCACTGCCTCCTGCGATTCCAATAACAAGCATTTTGCAGATTTTATTGGGCTAAAATAGGGATTTTTCCAATTAAAATTTAATTTCCAGGGCAATTTCATATATGTGATCAATAGATCCGGCTACATCTTCATGTTCATAGTTCAGCATAAGCTTATTTTTCTGAAAATGATAGGCAATGCCTCCAAATATGTTCTTTTGCTGCAGGTTTGGGCTTAATTCTGAATTGAAAAAATCGTATCGTCCTACAATTGAAAAATTACTTTTTGGAAGTTTAATTTCTCCAAAAATGCTATAGCCCTCATTAATTTGCGAAACGAGACGGCTGTTTACGTATTTGCCTTCGGTGTCACCAACTCCGTAGTAATATTGAGCAGCCAGTGTATGGAATTTGCTTTCACTACTTAGATAAATAAGGTGCATTTTAAAATCAGATGAATTGGCGGGTAAATTGGCTTTCCCGAACGCGAACGCATAGCTGGCCTGGAAACCGGGCATAAACCCGGGGAATGGACGTAATGATAAACGGCCTTCGACAGTTTTATTATTGTTTTCCTCAGTTGCGTGATAGCCACCCCCATTATAAACACCAGTGCCAAAACTTCCATATTTTCCGGGGTAGGAACCATTCACGTTTTTTTGATATTCTTCATCTACTTTGCCGCCAATGAGCCCTTCGTACATGATTCCAAAATCTGCAGAGCTCATGATTTTCACATTTTCAATAAACATTTTTGACTGCACCCTGTACCGGTTAACTTTTTGTTCAAAATCGATCCACGGGCGCGGAGATAAACCCATAATAAAGTGACCGTCCTGAAATTTTTTCAGAAAACTCACCTTGGCTTTCAGGTATAAATATTTCATGCGGATTTCTACGTTACCGGCATCACTTCCTTCCTGATCCAATGTGATGTCCTGTGTATAGCGTGCAGAGAGAACTTTGTTGATATTTGTTTTTATGGTGAAATACCCACGCTTCAGTTCCATTTTATTGATATTCTCGGTTTCAGAATAATTTGCAGAAATAAAGTACTGCCCTGAGATTTCTGAGAGTCTGAAAATTTTGTCTTTAACGGTAATGGTGTCCTGACCGTAACTGGTGGAAAAAGCGAATACAAAAAGGATGAATGATACTAAAAGAAACCGCATGATTTTTTGAGGCAAAAATAACGAATACCGGTATTATTTTGCCGGGGCAAATGTAACCTTAACGTAAACTTAATCTTAGCCGGTTGCCTTTTGTAATGTGAATCCGAATGTAGTTCCCACATTTGTTTTGGATCGCACATTGATGGTTTGATTATGTGCCTCAATGGTGTGTTTCACAATTGCGAGTCCGAGCCCGGTTCCGCCCATATCGCGACTGCGGCTTTTATCGGTTCGGTAAAACCGTTCGAAAACCCGCGGTAAATCCTCCTGCTCAATTCCAACTCCATCGTCAGTAACTTCAATTAAAACATTTTCATCCATGTCAAAAACATTAACTGAGGTCTGGCCGCCTTCTTTGCCATACTTTAGTGAGTTATCAATAAGGTTAATTAACGCCTGTCGAATTTTTCCCTGATCACAATAGACTTTTATTGCATTGTCAAATCCGGGTTCATAAGAGAGTGAAATTTTGTGTTTTTGAGCTTTTATTTCCATAAAATCGAAAACATCTTTTGCCAGAACAGACAAATTAACGTTGGTTATATTCATTTCCAGCATTCCGGTTTCAATTTTCGAAATTTCTTCCAAATCGTTTATGATGGCAATAAGACGATTGATGTTTTTAGCTGTTCTTTTCAGGTATTTTTTATTGATTTTGTTGTCTTTCAAACCACCATCAAGCAGGGTGAGTACGTATCCCTGAATCGTAGTAATTGGCGTTTTCAATTCATGAGAAACATTGCCCAAAAACTCACGGCGGTAGGCTTCCATTTTTTTCAGGTTTTCAATTTCGCTGTTTCTCTCAGCCGCCCATTCTTCAACATCTTTATTCACACTTTCAATAATGTCTTTTCCGCTATACGCGGGAATTTTTTTATTGGTGCCTCGTTTTGTAGTGCTGATGGTTTTGTAGATCACCCTGATTCGTTCATAAATAAAACGGTCGAGAATAAGACGCAGTGCAACCCAGCTCACAATAAAAACGATTGATGAGGTAATAAGGGCGTGCATAAAGTGTATTTCTTTTTCGAAAACCCACGAACCGGCCAAATCAAAAATCAAAGAAATGATTGCAATTAATAATGCAACTGAAGGAGAGAGTTTTTTGGTATTGCCAAAGTAAAACATTATTCTGTTATTTCGAAAGTATAGCCAACACCTTTTACTGTTCGAATGATGTTTTCGCCTATTTTCTCTCTGATTTTTCTAATATGAACATCAATGGTGCGGTCGCCGACAATTACATCATTGCCCCAAACCTTAGAAAAAATTTCCTCGCGCGTAAACACTTTGCTTGGCTTTCCGGCAAGTAAATATAGTAGTTCAAACTCTTTTCGGGGCAGGATAATCTCTATTCCTTTATTAACGACCAGATATTTTTCCGGATCAATGGTTATATCGCCTTGTTGAATGGTGCTGTCTTCCTGTGTTGCGGCATCGGCCTGTCTCTGGTATGATTTTACTTTACTTAAAAAGACTTTTGGTTTAATAGGCTTACTGATATAATCGTCGCCACCGGCATCGAGGCCTGCAATTTGCGAATAATCTTCTGAGCGGGCAGTCAGGAAAACAATTTTTGTATGACGAAGGTTTTCTATATTTCGGAGCTCACTACAAGCCGTTATCCCGTCCATTTCCGGCATCATTACATCAAGAATGATAAGATCAGGGGTGTGTTTATTTGCTTTTCCAATGGCTTCAATGCCGTTTTTTGCAGTATAAACTTTATAGTCTTCTTTTTCGAGATTATACCTGAGAATTTCCAGGATGTCTTTTTCGTCGTCAACCAGAAGTATTTTATAGTTTTTGTTTTTCATTGACAAAAATGGTTTCTCTAGCAAAAATACTATAAAAAGCTGTAAATGCTGCGATTTGAAGACTGGGAAACAGTAAGTTAATCTTGACTTAACAATTTGGTTACATGCTAAAACTGTATGTAAATAAACGGCATGGCCTCAAGAATATACAGTTGATACAGGATGATTACCAAAACAGCAAAAGCCAGAGCTTTTATTGCCCAGTGCCAACTTTTAAAGAAATTAAATATAGCAGTATACATTTTATTGGGCAGCCACTGAAGAATTAAAGCAATTATCATGATCAGGAACGGAGCACTGTAAATACCAAACCATTTCGAAAACATCCCGAAGTCGACTTCCGAAAACATCTTTTTCCAGAAGTCTAAAGCGTCGCCAAATGTTTTTGCTTTAAGCAATACTGAGGTAAAGACCAGAAAATGGAAAGTGATTATGATGCTAATCACTTTATATAGTGCTTTTGGCATTTTTTTCTGCACTTTCTTACGGGTGGATGAGCTGAAAACATCCCATGCAATGGCAGTGCCATGCAGGAGCCCCCAAACAACAAAAGTAATGGCTGCCCCGTGCCATAAACCGGAGATAAAAAAGGTTAAAAAGACGGCCAGCATGGCTCCGGCAAGTTTCCATCTTCGCCAGGCAAAAGCCAGGGGTTGATATAAGTACTCGTTAAGCCAGTTGTACAAAGTGATATGCCATCTGCGCCAAAACTCGGATATGTTTCCGGCAAGAAACGGTTTATTGAAGTTGTGCTCAATGGTAAAGCCCATTAAAAAGCCAAAACCCACCATCATGTCGGTATAGCCCGCAAAGTCGAAAAAGAGCTGTGTCATGGCTCCATACGACGCCATAAATGCATCCAATCCCGTAAAAAATTCAGGGCTTTCAAATATTCGGTCTACAAAGTTTGCTGCAATATAATCGGCAACGGCAATTTTTTTAATGAGGCCTAGCATGATCAAAAAGATTCCCATGCTGAGTGCTTTTTTGCTGATATCGGGCTTACTGATAAATTGCGGCAGTAAATCACGTGCTTTGGAAATTGGTCCTGCAAGAATATTCGGGAAAAACGAAACGAAAAGCACATATCTGAACCAGCTTTTCTCGGGCTTTTCAATCATCTCACGGTGGATGTCGAATACATAGGTTAATGTCTTAAAGACAAAATATGATATTCCAATTGGTTGAATTATCTTTAATACAAGTGGTTCGGCTCCGGGAGAAACAATTCCGGTCCATGTTTCCAGTAAAAAGTTAGTATACTTATAATAAAAGAGCGCACCAACATTAATTATCACCGATAAAGCAAGCAAGAGGTTTTTTGCAGATGATTTTTTTGATCGGTGCATTCCATGACCGATCAGATAATCACTGGTGGCCATAGCAATGAGTATAAATACAAATAATCCGCTTAGTTTGTAATAAAAATATAAGCTAAAAAGCAGGAGAATGCCGTTTCTTAAAGGCCTGGAATTAAAACACACACTGTATAGAAGATAAAATACTCCAAATAACAGAAAAAATGTTACTGATTGATACATCAGGGGGTTTGCCGGATTGTATGTCAGTGCCTGTAAGAAATCCTGCAGGTTAAAACTTCCCATATTACAATATTATTAATTTGTCCCCAATGTTTATGCGATCAGATGTAAGCCCATTGGCCTTTTTGATTTTATCAACGCTTGTGTTGTATTTCTGTGCAATCGACCATAAAGACTCCCCCTTCTGAACAATATGTGTTTTGCGAAGACCGGAGTTTTGGTTGGTGTTATTGTTTCCGTTATTGCTGACGTAGTTGCCTGATTTATTAGTGTAAATAATCAGTTTTTTTCCTGCAACAATTTTGTCGGAACTTAATCCGTTCCAGCGCTTAATATCGCTAACACTAACACCAAATTTTATAGCTATAGCCCCCAGATTATCACCCCGCTGAATAGTGTAAGTGGTTTTATTGCCACTGGTGGTATATGTTTGATTTGAATTATTGTTGTTATTGTTGGAGTTATTAGTCGTTCCCGTATAACCCCGGGGGTAAATCACGAGTGTTTTTCCGGCATATATTTTAGTGCTGCTCATGCCGTTCCATCGCTGAATTTCACTAACAGTTACACCATATTTACCAGCAATTTTACCTAAGTTGTCGCCTGACCTAATAACATAATATACCGGGTTACCGCTGGTGGCATAATTGGTGTTGTTATTGGTGACGGGGTCGTTTTTATAGTCATCAATTTTATCACCACTGGCAATTCCCTGTTTATTGTAATATGTAGATTTGTCAACGACCCACTTTGCAAAATCAGTGGTGTCAATTTTATTGTCAAAAGCAATAAGACTGTCAGGAGAGCTGACGAGAAAATTATAATATGAATTTAATATGGCATTGCAATATAATTCCCCTTTCAATTTGTATCCTTTAAAACTTAAATGGGTTTTGTCTCTTTGAGAAAGGCCCAGTTTTGACCAGCTACTCATAGAATAGCGGCCTCCGGAAATATTGTAATAATCATATAAAACTACACCCTGCTCTTTTGCCACAAGGCGTGAAAGTACACTGTAGTCTTCGCAGTTTTTAATGTTTCTGCCACGGAAATATATGTCCTGAGCGTCAGGAATCATAATGGCTGCATCAGGAACAGTGTTTCTGAAAAAGTCAATGGCCTTATTCAGGCTGCTCATTACGTATTGGTAGTTGAAACTCCCTCTGAAAAAGTCATTAATCCCAAGATCAAAAATTATGAGGTCGGGAGAAATACTTTTCAGCTGCTCATCCATTAAATTTTGATTGAAAAAACTGCGAAAACCGGCTCCGTTAATGCCAACGCTATGGTATACTACACCTTTATCTTCAGCATTTTCAATACTTAAACCGTAACATTCGAAGTATTTTTGCGCTGAATCGGTTTTATTTAACATTACCGTTAATGTGTCACTTGCCTTTGGAAGGTTTATTTCTATATATGGAAGTCCGTCATCAATATTGCAATCAACTTTAATCGGCTTTTCTTTCACTGAGTAACTCAGCAGTGCGTCATAGCTTTCGGGTCCTTTATGACAATACAACTTAATTTTTGTAAAGCCTGGTTGTATAGAATAATAATGCCTGCGGAAAATGATCTTAAAACCGGCAGTTGAATCAGTAGTAAATATAGTGATACCACTAATACCTAGATTATGTTTCGGCTTAATAGCTACATTTTTAGTGTTGTCCCAATTGCCGTAGCTTTTTGCATAATAATCATAAGCCGAGTGTGTTCCGGCGGCCTGATAAGGAAAGACCATGCCACGGCCTCCAAAACCAAAAATTGACTGCAGTTTATACCGGCTCATGCCCGACCCGATATCACTTTGAATATGAGAGTCGCCAATGTGGAGTATTACCACTTTTTCCTTGTCAGCATTTCCAAGTTTTTTAAAAAATGGTGCTATTGCATCCTGCTGATACCATTCCAGCATGTTCTGATCAAATTTCACAAAATCATAATACTCGGCATACTTGATGGATTCTCTGATATAAGTGGTGTCGGTATAATCATGCTCCTGTGCATTCACTCCGGTTAGTCCGGCACACAGCAATATCAGAATGGAAAATGATATTTTTATTAGATTTTTCATTATCCTCCTGTTCTAGTGCGTAATAAATATTTATTGTATTCTGCCATAATGGCCAGGAATATTTCATTAACCACAATTTCGCGACCCCGGTCGCTATAGTGTCCGTCACGCGAAGCAAGACCTCTTCTGTACCAGGTCATTACAGAGTTTTCTCCGCCCATAAGCTCAAGCAGGTCGAAGAAAGCACATCCGTTTTTAATGGCTACTTCTTTTTGTACATCTCTGATTCTTCCGACCATCGGATAGGAAACATAGGTTCCGCCAACTGAGCGAGCCACATCATTTACACCTATTACAAGCACAGATGCTTCCGGATAGGCAAGTTTGAAATGACGATATAAACGATCGTAAATATTTTTAATGTTTTCGAGCGATTTTTCGTTCTTAACATAAGGGGTTACATTTCCTCCAAACTGAAGAATGGCCAGCCTGTTATTGATCATGCGAAACTCATTGCCAAGAAACTCCTTGCTGATTAGCATGAGCCCATCTCCGCTATGCCCACGTAATCCATAATTGTCAAATTGTATACCAACTCCGGGATCAAATGTAACGCCATATATTTCCGGGCTTGGACCCGAGAAAACAAACTTGAGTTTCAACGGGTTTCTGGCTAAAGGAATATTTACAACATTGAATGGTCCCGGATCATCAAGTGTCATTTCGGCCAGAAGATCATTGTTGGAAGAATCATATACTTTTAGTTCTGCTGGTTCTTCGGCTTTACCGTACCACAGTTTTGCAGTACTGTATGAGCGGAATACTTTCAAAAACATCGTGGCATTGCTGTAAGAAGCGGCAGGGATTTTAATTTTTATAGTATCCCCTTCGTCCGTAATGGAGTCTCTGCTACTTTCAGGTACAAAGAACCGGTATCTGAATACTGTTCCTCCCGGAGAGTAAAGGTTGTTTCTTGATTTATTTGTGAACACAGTGTAGCGAATCCAGTTACCGCTTGATGCTCTAACGTAACTTACCGGGGATGTAACATCTTCCATTGGAACATATCCAACTCCATTGCCACCAAATTTTGCCTGAAACATAATGCGTAGCAAACTTGTAATACGATCACCTTCTATTTGAGAATCACCATAATGGCCTACCCTGATAAGGGATGAGTCTGTGCTTTGCAGTGCTTTGAAGAAATTATCGAGTGCTGTGGTTTTGCCACTAATTATCGGGTTTTCGAAAAATGCACTTTGGTCGAAAATACTCTCATCCAGTATGCTCATGCGGCTTATTACATCTTCGTTGATGCCATATGCACGTGCTTCAAGTATCGCAATAACACTGTCGACATTAGCAGAATTGTCAACAAAGTGAAAATCCATCACCTCTTCAGCAGTCATGTAATGGATGGTTCGTTCTTTTCCGAGCAATGTGATCTTAACATCATCGTCGGGCCAGATACAAGAGGCAATGAAAAGCAAAGTTCCACTGAGAAAGATGATAGCAAGTACCTGAAATCTTTTCATATTGCTATTAGAGTTTTTCCTGAATTTTATCGAGCATGTCACCCACGTTTTTCATCTTGACCAGTTCTTTTAGCTTGAATTTAATGCCAAATGTTTCCTCTGTCTTGGCAATCATGGTAAGATGTGTCAGGCTGTCCCATTTATCTACATCGTTTGCAGTCATCTCACGCGTGATCTCAAGCGACGGATCGTCGAACACTTTTCTGAATATATCGTTGGTTTTTGCTATGATTTCTTTCATTTTCCTTTGCTTTTTAAAATTTCAGTGCAAAAATACGTTTTTGGTTTATGTTGTTAGCAGTTTTTCCAATTTAATCTGCATTAGTACCATTCCACTACCTGGATAATAATTCAACACATTGGGGTTCTTGCTTTTGCTTTGCTTAATAACGTCGAAGCCTAGTTTTTGGTACAATGCAATTGCTTTCTTGTTTTCAAGATAGGTCATCAACTCAGCAAACTCTGTTTTCGGATGCTCTTTTTTGCAATTTTCCACATGAGCAGAAAAGAGTTTGGTGGCCAATCTGTTTCCACGAAAAGCAGGGTCAACAAATACCGACTCCAGTTGCAAAGCTCCCATAGTTCTGTGTACCACAACTTCATCAACAACAGGCTTAAGTTTTTGAGCGTTTTCGAGGGCTTCTTTAGGATAATACTCCTGAAATAATGCCGATCGAACCATCCAAGAAGCAACACCATCAAATCCTTCAACCCAACCGGCAACTGCTGCAGCAATCTGCCCGTCTTTTTCAGCCACAAGGAAATGTTCCGGGCTTAGCTCACATGAATCCAATTCTTCTTCAAGCATCAGTTTAATTTTCGATGCAGCTTCTTCTTCACTCAAATTGAAAACACCACTGTAGCTGCTCACCGGTGATGGTCCGCGATCAGCCATTAGAATAGCTTTTACCAGAAAATCACTGTCGTTTAATGTTGCGGGTCTTATGGTGAAATCATTCTGCATTTTCGAGTTGTATTTTTGTTATGGTTTTCCGATCAATTTTGCCATTATTATTGAGCGGAAATGCTGACATGGTTCGGAATTCTGCAGGAATCATGTAAAATGGCATCTTTTTCTTCAAGTCTGCAATCAGAGCATTTTTATCTTCAAGGTCTCCTTCAATTACACCAATAATTCTGGCATTGCCGGTTTTATCCAGGTCGGCTAATGCTACTACACGCCTTTTATTCAGGCTGGTGCTTATGTGATGTTCCACCTCGCTCAGCTCAATGCGAAATCCCTGAATTTTTACCTGATAGTCTTTACGGCCCAGATAAAAATACAATCCGTTTTCATCCTGATAGCAAATGTCGCCGGAGCGATAATATCTTTTTCCGTTGAACTCTAAAAAAGCTTCCTTGTCTTTTTCAGGATTATTCAGGTATCCTTGTATTACCTGTTTTCCGTGTAGAATCAACTCTCCTTTTTCACCCTGCTTAACTTCTTTATTGTTTTCGTTTATGATAACACAATCGATTTCTTTTGTAGCCCGGCCAATGCATACAATACCGTTTGCTGAAGGAATATTTTCCCGGGGCATAGTATATGTAACACAATAAATGGTGGCTTCACTGGGTCCGTATAGATTTTGAAAAACCGCATTCGGACAGCATTTTTTCCATTCAACAGTGAGGTCATAGGGTACGGCTTCACCACTCAGACACATGTATCGCATGTGCGGCAGGTCTATGTCTTCAAAATACGGTTTAAGATAGGCAACTACACTTGGCACGAGTATGGCAAAATTAATTTCATACTCTTCAAGAAGTCGATATATTTCGGTGTATTTTATGTTGTTGTTTGGAACAGTAAAAAGGCAGCCTTTAAACAAGAAAGGGGTTAAAATTGAAACGATTGAGAGGTCGAAGCTCAGATCAAACATTTGCAGAAACCGGTCGTGGCTGCTCAGATCATAGTCCATTTCAGGCAGGTTTCGAAGAAATGAACGCACATTACCATAGGAAACAGGAACCCCTTTAGGCGTACCGGTGCTTCCTGAAGTAAATAGTATGTATGCAATTTCATCGTCTTTTGGTGAGACTGCCTGCACGCTTTCGCACACGGTATTCATGGTGCTGAGCTTCAGCACTTCGCTTGGCATTACTGATGGTTTGACTTCGTCGATACTGTACATCAGCAGTTTTATTCCGGCCTGACTAATTATACTGTCTATACGGTCGGAAGGTAAATATGGATTTATTGGCACATAGGTATTACCGGTTGCCCAAATAGCCAGTATGGCGGCATAAGTGTCGTAGTGATCCGAAGCAACTAATCCTATAGCCTGTCCACGCAAATTCCTTTTTTTAATCTCCTGGGCGATGCAAGAAAAGCGATTATTAAGAAAGTCGTAATGGTAAAACTTGTCTTCTATACACAGCGCATCAGCTTCACGATCGCTGGAAGGAATAAAGGGAAAATCAAACATAGCCGGCATTTCTGTCGATAATTATACAAATGTACAAACTTGGAATAATATTTGAGTTTCCTGCATCGTTAATGTATCGACAAAGCATTGTGAATAATGTACAGGATTATTTTTCTTCTTTTATTGGCGTTTTTCTTCAACAATGCCTTCGGGCAGATGGTTGACACATCTCGTCGTGATCTAACGACCGAGGAATTGAAATTGTATGATTTGATTATGGAATATCGTGACAGTAAACGATTGGCAAGTATTCCAATTTCGCCAAGTTTGTGCTATGTTGCGCTGTTGCATGCCCGCGATTTGAATGAAAATCCGCCAAAAGGTCGATGCAATATGCACAGCTGGTCTAAAAACGGGCCATGGGGTAAATGTTGCTACACAGAAGATCATGCAAAATCGCAATGCATGTGGGACAAGCCAAGAGAATTGACAAGCTATCCTGGATATGGTTACGAAATTGCTTTTTGGTCAACTGATATTGAAAACATGGCCGAACAGGCACTGAAAGGCTGGAAGGAAAGCTCACACCACAATAATGTGATGATCAATAAGCCACCATGGAGAGATCACCCATGGAAAGCTATTGGGCTTGCCATAGTTGGGAATTATGCCATTGTTTGGTTTGGGGAAGAAGAAGATTTATAAGTTCTGATTAATGATCTATGATTTGAGAATTGAGAGGGCAGACGTTAGTCCAGATAGCTATCGGGATGAGAAGTTTTTGAATCTTGAGAGGAGAATTTAGAATCTTGAAGCAATTATATTCTTAATAAATAGTTTCAATTATAGGCAACTTTTATAATATTAAGAAATGACTGAATAATTAAAACCAATTAAAAACAAAAAATACATTTAACTTCTCAAATCTCAAGTCAAATATCTCAAATCACATCTTTACATAAGCTTCAAACCTCGGACAGGTAGTATACATCATCTGGTAGAAATCGGTTCCTTCATATTCGGTCCAGAAAATGTTTCTGTTTATACGTGTATATGGATGTTCATTATTCCAGTCGTAGCGATATTTATTATTGTGTTTCAGAAAATCAATAAGCTCTAACATTACCAGAGCTTCCAGTTTGAGTTCTCTGTCGTCACTTTCGGCCACCACTTTTTCATATAGTTTAATGGCGCGGTTTAGATGTATGTAATTCATACTGTCGCATTGAACAATACTTTTTGTATCGGAGAATCCAACATTGCTTATTTCGCTGTCAGGATATACTGATTTATAATAATGTGCCAGCATCCATGTGTTTCCGAAATAGCTTAGATTAAACCATGCGTGGGCAAGCTTAAGAATATGATTATATTGATGTCTGCCGGGAGTATTGGCTTTTTCTTCCATGTCGAGCAGTTTGCCCAGAATGTATACCTTATTTACCCGCTTCGTGTTTAGATTTGCTTCCGGCTCTGAGTATATTTCTTTAGGCTTTTCTATATTGTACTTCAGGTAATATTGAAATTGCCCGTTTTCGCGCCAGTAATTGTCGTCGAGGGTTTCCCATACAACTAATGCTTCATCGTAACGGCCTTCCCTGAAAAGCTTGCTTCCTTTAAGCTCTGTACACTGATTGATGGATGGAAATTTCTGTTGAGACAGAAACGAATCCATGTTATTTCTGTTTTCAGTTTTTATAAAACGGATGAGTTCATCCATATCGTCTGCAGTAGCAATCTGGTCAATATAATTTAATAAATAATAATTAAAATCATCACTGACGCTGAAAGCCATGTTTTCTTCCTGATATGACCATCTTGTCCATTGATAAAGATCAGCCATTTTCAGGAAAAGACAGGTTCTCACCCGATCGTTAATATGAAACATGGCTTTCGCATAACGCTGACAAACCGAATACATAGTCATGTCTTCCACTTCACCTGCTTTGTGCAAGCTGTCAAGTTTCGCAAGCAGGGCTCCTGCTTTTTCTCTGTTTTGAAAATAGGTGATTTTATCCTTTGCGGAGAGAAGAATTAATTGTTCAATAATATTTTGCTTAGCGAGTACTGAAGATAATGGTGCCTCAGGTGAGGGAAGAAATGACAGGGCCGTTGAGTTTTGCTCATCGAGAATATAGAGATGCGCCAGAGCCATTTTCATATAATTACTGTTGTTGCGTTGACTCAACAAACGATGTGCAAAAGATATAACCTGTTTCAAATAGGCCTTGTCTTTTTCGTAGTTTTTGCGAAGATAATCATCGGGCCCGTCGTGCCAATCTGCATCAAGTTCTACGGCAGGTTTGCTGAGTGTTAAAGAAGGTGTTAGCAACCAGTCTTCAAGTTTATTTATTTCTCGTAAAAGCAGAAAATCGAGTGCATAATAAGCGGGGTCAATGCTTTCAATTTCAAGAATGGTATTAAGTGTTTGGCCTGGGTTGTTCACAATTGACATGGTAAGTATTGCTGCTTTCTCCTGATTTGTTTTCGCCATTTCAAGTGTGTTTGTTACCATATCTTCGCCTCTGCAAAAATTTCTGTACATACGAAACTTTTTATCATCACAACGATTAAAAACCAGAGCCATGTGATAGTTTGCTTCAAGCGAGTCTCCACTTATTTTTTCAGCAATAGCACAATAGTGCAAAGCCCAGGGGTTAAGAATAGTTTCGTTACTGTCGGGGCTGAAATGTGTATAATATACTTCTTTGCAACCGTAATAATCGTTGTTTTGAAATAGCATTCGTACATATTGAAAAGCATATCTTTTTTTAAGAAAAGGACTTTCACAGGAACGAATTACCTCTTCAAGATGTCGCAATATGCTCGCATTTAATTGTGCATTGAAATCGTAGCTGTGTTCTGTATATTCTTCCCAGGGATCGCTGTGAAATTCTTCCAGATATTCTATACCCTTGGCAACCAGAAGATACTCTAGAACCTTTTTGTTTTCATCTTTTACAAGTTCTTCAATAAAAGTATTGCCACTGAAAAATACATCAAGTTCGTTTTTATTAAAAAGCTGATAAAACAAAACGGGATCGCATTTGTACAGTATTAATTCTACATCATTGCTTTGTATTGTGGGATTAAGTTCCTGAATCCACTCCTGAATATTTCGTTGTCTGTCTTTTGAACTAACGGTATAGCAGGCATTAAACAGGTGTGCACTGTATTTGAAGGGATAAAACCCTCCCATGTTTTCATTAAAAATACGAAACATGCTAATACGGATGTCTTCTCCGTATTCGGTATAGGCGCAACTGTAGCTTTTACTCGGTAAGAAAAGAAACAGGATTACTAAAAACGCGGTATATTTTGCGAATGTTTTCATGTCCGATTTGATTAAAGTACAACGGGTCATAAGAAAAAAGTGAAATCTTGTCTTCTTCGCCGGGTTTTAGTTTGGATTTAATAAAACGGGCGATTTCAAGCAATTCCTCAATGTTAACCCCCTGAAAATGCAGTTTGTCACCATAGCGATAATATGTGTTGCCCAAAACTGTGTCGCGCAGAATGGTGAAGTGTGTTGAATCGTTTTGCTGAAACAATGACGGGTTTCCTTCCAGATAGTTTAAGGTTAGGGGGCTTATTATTCCAGCAAATTCCCCGTTTCTGAAAAGGGTTCCCCATGAGTAAACAGGTAATGCGATATCTAAGTCTGTTTGATATCTGGAATGGGTGATGTATTTCTTTATTGTGGCAAAATCAACAATGGCATTCTCTGTGTTTGGGTTTTTCGGGTCTCCTGTGCTGTAGCACATTAGCAAACATCTTTCTACCGGTGGGATTCCGGCTAGCTTGTAGTCACGGTACTGCCATAAACGTAGTGTGCTTTGTATTTCTGTGTCCCGTAATTCTGTTTTCAGTTCTTTTATTAATGCAAAATATTTGTCTCTTGTGGTTTCAGACCAGTCACAATCAATGAGTAGCTTGTTATTGCGCTTCATCCAGTCTGTTGTAATACTGTCTGCCTGAGCTCTTTTTGTCTCATGGTCTAAGTCAGGATTTGTATTTCTGTAATATCCAAAAATATTTCCATATCGTTTCGCAAATTCTTCATGACGGTCTTTATAGAGTGCGGCAATTTTTAGTGCCAGATCTTTCATTTTTGGATATGTGAGATTTACCAGCACTTCGTTGGTGATGAATATAACAGCAGTACTGTTTGCACTCATATAATCAAAATTCCATGCATTGACACCTTTCACCGGCTCGTGACGCTCGTACACAGGATTCCATTCTACATCTGCATAGCGAATATATGTGTGCGAAACAGAAAGAGAGTTTAAAACTTCCTCGTCTGTTTCATTCAATCCTTCAGTGCTTTTCCAAAGAATAACAGACCGTTGTGAATCACCTCCTTCTTTCTTACAAGATTTAAGCGTAAAGGCAGATAGAATGACTGATAAAACAGAGAGTTTTATAATGAAAATAATTCGCATAACCTTTATTATTGCGTAAAGGTAACGAATTTGAAGGAGTTTTGCTAAAGTGCAATGTGTTTTCTAGGCCTCGGTCTCTATTCTGTTTTAATTGCTTTATACTCGTATGTATATTCATCAAGAATAATTTTAAACAGATATAACCCGTTTTGAAAGCCAGTCATGTCAATTGAAAAATCAATTTTATTATTGAAACTCTGTTCTTTAATTAGTTGTCCGATATTATTATATACCAGAATTCTGGCATTTTTTGTATACTCAGAAGCCGAAATGGTGACATTGTCTGTAAATGGTGACGGGAATAATTTTATGGTAGGTTTGTCTGTTTCATCAACCGACATTACAGTGCTATAGATATCATTATACATTGACTGATCAATTCTGCAATGACAAGTATTGTAATAATCAGGCATTGGTCCATAGTGGCTTAATGCACCCAACGCATATAAATTTGACCCGTCGTTATAATAAAATGCACTTCCACTTTGCCCTTTATAACCAGCAGGATAGTGACAGAAAATGTTGCCACTATACCAGGAATCAAAGTATCCATACCAGTAATACATTCTTTCACCTTGATCAGGGTGCGGGTTGCCAAAATAATCGGCGCTTGGGTATCCAAAACTGTGAAAAGTATTACCAGAGCTGGTGAAAAAACTATTGTTTGTACTATAATTCAACCCCAGGTAGCCTACAGTGTTGCCAATGTTTTGATCAAGGCGAATTAATGCAACATCATAGCTCCAGTTATAATTATACATCCATTGGGTAAATGCGCTGAAATTACTACTGGTTGCATATCCGTATGGAGAATTACCCAGATTATATGCGGGTACAACATATGCGCTTGTCATGTATGGTCCCGATGTTGGCGTGTATACACAATGACCGGCAGTAAGTACATAGTCGGGTCGAATTAGTGCACCTGAACAAGTTACACTGTTACCATCAGATAATGTAATATACAGTTTTACAATTGAACTGATCGGATAATTTGGAAATCCGGTTATCTGGTCTGCAGCAATAAGATTAGAAAAGCTTTTTAGATTAAAATCCGGATCTTCGTCAATCTTCTCTTCAGTAATCGTTGGGTAAATAATCTCTGGCTCCAATGGCTTCGCTTCAAACTCAACAGAACTTTTGATCTTCCCGATGAATGTCCCTTCTGAATAAGAAACAAACTCATTGTCAGTATTGTTAATGTCGAGTGGGGGAGTATAAGTTCTCAATTCAACAGGTTGATAATCACCTGTGTTAAATGGTAATTGATTTTGACCCAGCAATTGATCTGTTGATATAAGACCAGTTAAAGCAAAAATGTATAGAGTTTTCATGAAATTCAGGTTTTATTGTAATACAAAAATACGGAAGACATGTTTTCATTTCTTCAGATCGCATATGATTATTATCACCTATTCTATTTATTCTCTATTTTTGCAGTATGGAAAAACCTGATATCACAGTATATAAATTCGGAGGTGCGTCATTAAAAAATGCTGAAGCGCTTAGAAATGCAGTTGAGATTCTTAAGAATTGTGCTCATTCTCCATTGATACTGGTGGTTTCTGCAATAGGAAAAACCACCAATGCGCTTGAAAAAATTCATGAAGCCAGGTTTAACGGGGATGTGAAAGAGGCAATTGCCCGTATGGCAGAGCTGGAGAATATTCATATGAATATTGTGAATGAACTTTTCCAAGAGAAAACACATCAGATATACTCTGATTTACAAGCTTCATTTGCTGGTTTGCGTAATGCCATTGAAATGTCTCCAGAACCGCGGTTTGATGAGAGCTATGATAGAATTGTTGGTTATGGAGAGGAAGTAGCATCAATAATTGTTGCAGCATATCTTAAAGACTCAGGCCTTTTTGTTGAGCTCGCTGATGCAAGAAAATTGATAATTACTGATGATAATTTCAGAGATGCATATGTGAACTGGGATTTATCCAAAGAAAGGATATTGTCATTTTGTAATCGTGTTTTCGAAGAAAACCCCAAAACAATAGTCCTTACTCAGGGTTTTATTAGCGGAACAGAAGATGGCCGGCCAACAACACTAGGTCGAGAGGGTTCTGACTTTACTGCATCGGTTTTTGCTTTTTGTACTGATGCTGTCGAAATGCATATATGGAAAGATGTACAGGGAATTTTGAATGCTGATCCTAAAATAATGCCCGAGGCTGAGTTTTTGGCACATTTATCATATCGTGAAACAGTTGAGCTTGCCTATTACGGAGCGAGTGTGATTCACCCAAAAACGATAAAGCCTCTTGAAAACAAGCGTATTCCATTGTATGTTCGTTCTTTTCTGAATCCTGAGCAACCCGGTACATGTATCAATCAGGACATGAGTGACGACAGAGAAAAAGCCAGCTATATTTTTAAGTTTAACCAAATATTGATCTCGGTTCTTCCAAAAGATTTTTCATTTATCAATGAGAAAAACCTCAGTGATATTTTTACAGTATTATCAAGGAATAATATACGTGTCAGAATGATGCAAAACTCTGCTGTGAGTTTTTCTTTTTGCTGTGATAATGATGTGGTAAAAATGCCCATGCTTATTAAAGATCTGCAAATGAGATTTAATGTTCGCTACAATGAAAATGTTGAGTTAATTACCATTCGCCATTATAGTAATGCAGAACTGAAAGATGTAGTACGAAGCCGAAAAATATTGATGGAGCAAAAATCACGGTCTACACATCAGATTATAGTGAAATCATAAAAAGAAAGCCCTGTCTCAGGAGAGACAAGGCATCTTGCGTTTGTGTTATGATGATGATTAGAGGTCTATAATTGAATTCGGCCTGATTTGAAGGCGATACTATTTGAAATTCTTATAATATATACTCCGGATGAAGGCAGATTACAAAAATCGGCCTGATTGAATCCTTCAAGGCATATTATTGCATTTTGCTCAATCAGCTTTCCGCTTAAATCA
>PKSX01000075.1 GCA_002869435.1 Marinilabiliales bacterium
CTTCTTACCATTGGTTTGTAAATGCCACCCCTGCCGGCACCGGAGCCACATACTCAAGTACAACGTTGAATGATGGCGATCAGGTAACTGTAGAAATGACTTCAAGCGAAACCTGCGCTTCACCCACAACAGCCACGTCTGTACCGGTTACCATGACAGTAAATGCCACAGTGGAGCCTTCAGTAACTGTTGCGGCATCAGCCACAACCATATGTGCAGGAACCAATGTGACTTTCACTCCGACACCGACTAATGGAGGCATTCCTTCTTACCAGTGGTATGTAAACGCCACCCCTGCCGGTACCGGAGCCACATATTCAAGTACAACGTTGAATGATGGTGATCAGGTAACAGTAGAGATGACCTCAAGTGAAACCTGTGCTTCACCTACGAACGCTACATCCACTCCTGTAACAATGACGGTTAATTCAACCCTTGTGCCAGCTGTTACTATTTCAGCAAGTGCAACAGTAATATGTGCCGGATCAAATGTAACTTTTACTCCTACACCGACCAATGGCGGATCACCTTCATACCAGTGGTATGTAAACGCCACCCCTGCCGGCACCGGAGCCACATATTCAAGTACAACGTTGAATGATGGCGATCAGGTAACAGTAGAGATGACCTCAAGCGAAACCTGTGCTTCACCGGCAACAGCAACTTCAACACCTGTAACCATTACGGTGAATTCAACACTGGTACCTTCAGTTGCAGTTACTCCAACAGCCACAACCATTTGTGCCGGAGACAATGTTGTATTTACTGCAACTCCGACCAATGGTGGTACTCCTGCATATCAATGGTATGTAAATGCCACACCTGCCGGAACCGGAGCCACATACTCAAGTACAACGTTGAATGATGGTGATCAGGTAACAGTAGAGATGACTTCAAGTGAAAGTTGTGCATCTCCTGCAACAGCAACTTCAACCGCTATTATTATGACGGTAAATCCGGCAGTAACTCCATCTGTTGCGGTAACTCCAAGTGCAACTACAATATGTGCCGGAACTAATGTCACTTTTACCGCAACACCAACCAATGGTGGCACTCCTGCATACCAATGGTATGTAAATGCCACTCCAACTGGAACCGGATCTACATGGTCAAGTACAACATTGAATGATGGCGATCAGGTTACTGTTGAAATGACTTCAACAGAAGCCTGTGCTACTACAGCAACTGTATCATCTGTTGCGGTTACTATGACAGTTGAACCTGTTGTAGTACCATCTGTATCAGTAACTCCAAGTGCAACCACGATATGTGCAGGGACCAATGTAACCTTCACTGCAACACCAACCAATGGCGGTACTCCTGCATATCAGTGGTATGTTAATGCCACCCCTGCAGGCACCGGAGCCATATATTCAAGTACAACGTTGAATGATGGCGATCAGGTAACCGTAGAAATGACTTCAAGTGAAACCTGTGCATCACCGGCAATTGCAACTTCTACTGCTGTGACCATGTCCGTGAACTCCGTACTGACACCTGCAGTAAGTGTGTCTGCAACAGCTACAACAATCTGTGCCGGAACCAATGTTACCTTTACACCTTCTCCTACCAACGGAGGTACGCCAACTTATGAATGGTTTATAAACGGAAGCAGTATGGGTGCAGGTTCAACTTATTCGAGCAGTTCATTGAATGATGGCGATCAGGTAACCGTAGAGATGACCTCCAGCGAAACCTGTGCATCACCGGCAACAGTAAATTCAACAGCAGTTACCATGACGGTTAATCCAATACTAATTCCTTCAGTAACGGTTACCCCAAGTGCAACTGTGATCTGTGCCGGATCAAATGTGACTTTCACTCCAACACCAACTAATGGAGGAACTCCCGCATACCAATGGTATGTAAACGGAACTCCTTCAGGAACAGGATCAACTTATAGTAGTACAGCCTTAAATGATGGAGATCAGATAACCGTAGAGATGACCTCAAGTGAGACTTGTGCATCACCGGCAACAGTAAATTCAACAGCAGTTACTATGACGGTTAATCCAATGCTAACTCCTTCAGTAACGGTTACGCCAAGTGCAACTGCGATCTGTGCCGGAACCAATGTTACTTTCACTGCAAATCCGACCAATGGCGGAACACCTGCATACCAGTGGTATGTAAACGGAACACCTGCTGGTACAGGTTCGACATATTCTAGCACAACGCTGAATGATGGTGATCAGGTAACTGTAGAAATGACTTCAACAGAGACCTGTGTAACTTCACCAACAGCAACTTCAATAGCGGTTACTATGACTGTGAATTCAGTATTGGTTCCGTCTGTTGCTGTTACTCCAAGTGCAACAACTATTTGTGCAGGCGATAATGTCGTATTTACAACAACGCCAACCAATGGCGGAACACCTGCATATCAGTGGTATGTAAACGGAACACCTTCCGGTACAGGGCCTACCTATTCCAGTACTACACTAAATAATGGTGATCAGATAACCGTTGAAATGACTTCAACAGAAATCTGTGCTTCACCAACAACTGCGACATCTACTCCTGTTACCATGACAGTAAATGATATAGTCACACCAGCTGTGTCAGTATCAGCATCTTCTACAGTAATTTGTTATGGTGACAATGTGATTTTCACTCCGAATCCGACCAATGGTGGCACACCTGCATATCAATGGTTTGTAAATGGTTCTCCAGCCGGAACAGGTTCGACGTATTCAAGTGCTATTTTAAATGACGGAGATCAGGTTACTGTAACCATGACATCGAGTGAAGCGTGTGCATCTCCAACTACGGCTAATTCCATACCAGTAACGATGACTGTAAATGCAAATGTTACTCCATCTGTTTCTGTTACTCCATCTGCAGCTGCAGTATGTGCTGGAACCAATGTAACCTTTACTGCAAATCCGGTCAATGGAGGAACCCCAACATATCAGTGGTATCTTAACGGATCACCGGTGGGTACAAACAGTTCAACCTGGAGTTCGACTACATTAATCAGTTCTGACGTTATTACGGTTAATATGACCTCTTCTGAAACCTGTGTTACTGTTGCTACTGTTCAGTCACCTCCTGTTTCTGTAACAGTTGACGCTCTGGTAACACCTGCGGTTTCAATTAGTGCTTCTGCCACAACTATTTGTGAAGGAACAACCGTTAGTTTCACTGCTTCGCAAACATTCGGAGGATCATCACCCGCTTATCAGTGGTATGTAAATGCAACTCCGGTTGGAACGGGCTCAACCTATAACTCCTCAACACTTGTGAACGGTGATGCTGTAAGATGTGTGCTTACTTCTTCAGAAACCTGTGTTACATCTGCCACAGCCAACTCGAATATCATCAATATGAACGTGAATTCAACGGTAGTTCCCGGTGTTGTAATATCATCAATTCCTGCCGGTCCGGTTTGCCCGGGTACCATTAAGGAGTTTACTGCAAACCCAACATATGGTGGCATACCAACATATCAATGGTATGTTGATGGTTCTCCTGCGGGAACAGGATCAACGTTAACAGGAGTGTACAATGATGGTCAGATTATCGAATGTACCATGTACTCAACTGAGGAATGTGCTGTTCCGGATTCTGCTAATGCAATGCCGGTAACCATGAGTGTATACACAGTTGCACCTGTAACAATAACCAACACAGGAGGTACGCTGACATCCTCGTCACCTACAGGTAACCAGTGGTATGAGCAAACAACAGGTATTCTGGCTGGTGAGACCAATCAAACCTACACCCCGTTGGTTGACGGATACTATTATACAGTAGTTACAGATTCAAATGGTTGTGTTGACACCTCTAATGTTCTTCAGGTAATTGTAATGGGAATAACTGAATGTGAAGAAAACTATTCATTCTATCCGAATCCGACAGACGGTTTACTGACCATTACATTTGGTACAACCCTTGACAACGGACAGCTGAAAATAATTGATGCTGTTGGTAAACTTGTTTATATCGAGTCCATTTCAGCAAAAGCCGGAACTACCAAACAGATTGACTTTAGCATATATGCTCAGGGCGTATATTTCATTTATATTGTAGATGATAATATTGAAATACGCGAGCGTATTGTGTACGAGAAATAATATTATTAATTTCCTAATGAAGCCATCCTGTTAAGGGTGGCTTTTTTTATGTTATTGGATCATGAAATTCAAATAATTGTAACTTTATGCCACAAGAGCGCTATGAAAACACTGATATTTCTGTTTTTGTTTTTTTCGATTACTTGCCTTAAAGGGCAGTATAAAAAGGAAGACCATGCACCCGGATCGTATGAAGCTCAACAATATGATTTGTTGAGAAGCATGAATAAACGAGCTCTGGAGCTCTGGAGTATTGGTGATTTTGAAAAGGCTCTTAAGGAGTACAGAGACATGCTGAAGTTGGCTGAAAGAACCAATAATCTTAAGTATGAAGCCATGGCATTGAATAATATTGGCTTCATATATACCGAATTTGGAGATTATCAAACCAGTATTGATTACCGTAAAAAAGCGCTTTTTATTCGCGAGAATATTGGCGATTCTCTGGGTATTGGTTTGTCGCATAACGGCCTTGGCATGGCATATTTCTCGATGGATAGCATTGAAAAAGCAATGTATCACTTCAATCAGGCAATGATATATGTAGTTGCTATTAATGATTCTTTGAGCATTTCAAATGTGTATAATAATATTGGTAATGTGTTTCTCAAGACGGGAGATTTTCAGAATGCATTAGAGAACCATCAAAAGGCACTGGAAATTCGCAAGTTACGTAATGATCAGCGCGGCATTGCTGAATCCTATAAAAACCTGTCCAATTACTATATTAAGACCGGAGATAATATCTCAGCCAGGCTAATGATTGATAAAGGCTTTGAAATAGCCGAAGATATTCAGTCAGCAAAAATGAGAAAGCTGTTTTATTATCAATTGTATCTGCTGCACGAATCGGGTTCCGAGTTCAGGCTTGCACTGGATAATTATATCCATTTTGCCGAGCTCGAAGACAGCCTGACAGGTGCTGAAAGCCGCAATTATATTAACAAGCTCATGGTTCAATATGATAC
>PKSX01000210.1 GCA_002869435.1 Marinilabiliales bacterium
AGTGTTTTTGCATTTGCCCAGGATTTTACTGTTCAGGGAGGTTCGCTTGGCCGTATTCATGGTGAAAAGATTGCCAAGATACAGGAAATGGCATTGAAGTTGGGCTCGCCGGTTGTTGGTTTACTTGACTCGGGTGGTGCACGTATTCAGGAAGGTGTTGAAAGCTTATCGGCATATGCCAGAATATTTCGCAATAACGTACGTTCTTCCGGTATAATACCTCAGATTTCAGTTATTCTTGGCCCGGCAGCAGGTGGTGCAGTATATTCACCGGCACTCACTGACTTCATTTTTATGACAAATAAGACATCATTTATGTTTCTTACAGGACCCGATGTGGTAAAGGAAGTATTAAATGAAGACGTGACCTTTGAATCTTTGGGCGGTGGTGAAGTACATGCTGAAAAAAGCGGAGTAGCGGGATTCCTCTATGATGATGAAGAGCATGCTATTCTTGCAGTTCGTAAATTACTGTCATATCTTCCCAGCAATAATTATGAGTCTTTACCGGTAGTTCGGAATTTCGAATCTTATCAGAGTAAGCAGGAGATGCTGAATAAAATGGTTCCTGAGGATTCAAATCAAGCATATGATATAAAAGGTGTCATTGAAATTCTTATGGATAAAGATTCCTTTTTTGAAGTTCATGAGAATTTTGCAAAAAATATTGTGGTTGGTTTGGCCAGATTGGAAGGTAAAACAATTGGAGTTGTGGCCAATCAACCAAAAGTACTTGCAGGAACACTTGATATTGATGCATCAATTAAAGGAGCGCGTTTTGTACGTTTTTGCGACTCATTCAATATTCCGCTTCTTGTTTTGGAAGATGTTCCCGGATTTTTACCGGGAGTAGGTCAGGAGCATGGAGGTGTTATTCGTCATGGGGCAAAGTTATTGTATGCTTTCTGCGATGCTACTGTACCGAAGGTAACCGTAATTCTTCGCAAATCCTATGGCGGAGCATATATTGTGATGAACAGTAAAAACACCGGTGGTGATTTTAATCTTGCCTGGCCGACTGCTGCCATCGCAGTCATGGGCCCTGAAGG
Organism: Marinilabiliales bacterium; assembly: GCA_002869435.1. GTDB lineage: Bacteria > Bacteroidota > Bacteroidia > Bacteroidales > DTU049 > BM518. Next base: position 1,050 of record PKSX01000210.1, read on the forward strand.
TGCCGTAAAAATAGTAAACCGCAGGGAGCTGGCTGATGCAGAGGACCCGGAAGCGCTCAAAGCAGAACTGGTGAAGAAGTATCGTGAGGAAACAGCCAATCCGTTTATTGCAGAAGAAAAAGGATTGATTGATGAAGTTATTCATCCTTCACAGACACGTGAAAAACTGGTTCGGGCATTTCAGATTCTCTCCACCAAGCAACTGCACGGGCCTTCAAGAAAACATGGTAATATCCCTTTATAATATATTCAAACCTGAATTATTATGTCAAAAAGACTATTGATTGCGAACCGTGGCGAGATTGCCATTCGCATAATGAAATCAGCAAAAGAACTCGGGCTTACCTGCGTTGCAATAAAATCGCCGAAAGAACCGGATGCTTTATATCTGCAGCATGCTGACGAAGTGGTGTATTTTGATGATGCAACCCGAACCCCGGGCATTTTTCTGGATATTGAATCTCTTATGGGTATTTGCAGAGATAATAATATCGATATTTTACATCCGGGATATGGTTTTCTATCGGAAAACCCTGATCTGGCTAATGCCTGTAAAGAGAACAATGTGGTTTTTGCAGGCCCTAAAGCTGAGTTGATTCGCGATATGGGTAATAAAACTATTGCGAAGGAAAAGGCCGTTGAAGCAGGATTACCTTTGCTGGCAGGGTCTGCCGGTGTTGTGCACAGCTACGAGGAAGCTGAGCAGGTTGCCGAACAGATTGGATACCCGGTAATACTTAAAGCTGCTGCCGGTGGTGGTGGACGTGGTATGCGCATTGTGGAAAGTAGAGATCAGATTGAAAAGAACTATAAATCAGCCAATGCAGAGTCACTCGCGGCATTTAATAATGGTGATCTCTTTGTCGAGAAATACATTCCAAGTCCAAAACATATAGAGTTTCAGATTCTTTCAGATAAACATGGAAATGTAATTCACTTGGGAGAGCGTGAATGTTCATTGCAACGCAAACACCAGAAATTGATTGAAGAAGCTCCGTCGCCTTTTTTGTCTCCTCAAAAGCGTGAAGAAATGGGACAGAAATCGGTTGAATTTGCCCAAAAGATCGGCTATGATTCTGTGGGAACCATTGAGTTTATAATGGATGCCAACGGAAATTACTATTTCATGGAGATGAATACCCGTATTCAGGTTGAGCATCCGGTTACGGAGGTGATTACCGGTGTAGATCTTATTGCCTGGCAGCTCAGAGTAGCCATGGATGAGAAACTAACACTCACACAAGATGATATCAAGTTTCAGGGTTGGGCAATAGAATGCCGCCTGAATGCTGAGGATGCTCAAAACAGATTTGCACCCGAAACCGGAATTATCTCTCAGATAAGGTTTCCTGAGGGTGAAGACATAAGAATTGAAACCGGAGTTGAGAATAACTCGGTGGTTACACCGCATTTCGATTCTATGTTGGCGAAGATTATTGTTCGTGGTTGGGATCGTCAAAATGCAATCGGGAGAATGGACAGGGCCTTATCCAATTTCCGTATCGACGGATTGAAAACCACGGTTCCGTTTTGCAAGCTTGTTATCAACCATAAGGACTTTATTCTGGGTACATACACCACCAAATGGGTAGAGGATTATTACACCGACATTATGCTCGAAGATCCGATTGATGAAATGATTGCAGCTCATGCAGCCGTGTATCTATATCATAATGAGTTCAGCAAAGTAGCATCAGATACACCCGATTTTGAAGAAGATTCAATGAGTGTATGGGTTATGAAACGCAGATTAAATTCGTAAGTTATGGCAAGAGAATATGACTATAGAAGAGACGACTCTCGCCTGTTTGTGGCATTGAGAGATAATGGACACCGTTTTAAAATCATCATGAGGGACGGTAAGATTCCGGTTATTGATGAGAAGGATGAAGATATTCAGTTGGTACGAACTGAGGAATCTCACATGTGTTTCGAGTATCGTGAACGACGCTTTCATTGTGTGGTGACCAACCGCAATAAGAATAGCTATACCATGCTGATTAACGGGGTAGAGTATACCTTTAGTGTTGAATCGGTATCCAGTTATCTGCGCAAGAAAATACTTGCAAAAGATACCGGCGATGAATCAGAACTGAGTATTAAGGCACCTATGCCGGGAAAAATCACTGCGGTATATGTAGATCCGGGTGATGAAGTGAATGCCGGAGATCCGCTGTTTGCTCTTGAAGCTATGAAAATGCAGAATGAAATCCTTTCGCCAATTAAAGGGAAAATTCTTGAATTGAATATTAAAGAAGAAGATGTGGTGGTGAAGAATGATGAACTGGTTAAGATTGGGGTGGTTGAATGATTAATGTGCTAATTTGCTAATGTGTTAATGTACTAATGTACCCGATTTGATATGAAGATCTTTAGAATGCTATTCTTACTTTTGATATTGGGTTCACTATTACAAAGTTGCAGTAAAGAGAATCAAAAAATTGAGGTGTCAGGCACTTTGCAGCAACAGGGTATCACAACTTACCAATACGGGACTCATATTTGTGGCGGATATGCTTTGCGCAGTAATACCATCGATCTGGATCTTTATGTTGGGCAGTATGTAACTGTAAAGGGAGAAAAAGTGCCCGGATACCCTGTTGACGGAGGTCCCGATTATCTGGAAGTGGAGGAGGTGTATTGATTTGCTATCCTATTCCACGGTGGTTGAGCGGAGTCGAAACCACCTGGCAGAATTTCTACTATTCGATTAGCGCTTGAAGTGAGCAAGTAAATAGTCTATGCTGGTTCACCCCCGGGCATTTCGGCTCCGCTCAATGACCGGGTGATTATCTTAAAATATTACTACGGTGGTTGAGCGGAGTCGAAACCACATGACTAACACACGAGATGGTTGAGCGCCTGTCTTGAGCCTGCTATAGGGTTGTCGAAACCACATAACCAAAACATGCGGTGGCTAAGCGAATTTGAAACCACATGACACAACTTTTGTCATTTCGACAAGCTCAATGACCGGAAATAGAAGTTGAGAATGCCATTTATGCACTAGTATTTTCTCGCTTTTCTTTCTCTTTCTTTGCCAATTCAATAACTAAATCAGGCAAGCTTGTTTTTCCTTTAATGATATCGATTAATTCTGAATCTGACTTTTGTTTGAGGATTTTGTCCCAATCATAACTTGCCATTGTTTGATGATTGCGGAAATTTCCAATTTCTATAGTGCGAAGGAAAAATCTTTTGTGACGGTAATACCATAGAAGAAATCTTGTAGCAAAAAACAAAACCAGAACTAATGTGAAGTAAACCGGAGAGTGGTTGAAAAACAAAGCATAACCTACAGATGCTATTGTTATAAATAAAACGGATAATAACACTGATATGAATATTGAAATTGAAAGTTCAATTGAAAATTTATTAGTTTGCATGGTCTCTCGAATATTCAACTCAAATTTTGTGATTAAATACCACATGTTCCATGGATAGGTTAAGCTGAAAGTATAATCTCCTTCAAATCTGTTTTTAAATACCAGGCTATTTTCTTTTTTTATGATCTTGTAATAGAAATCAGTTTCAATAAAATTCTGTTTGAAATCTTCCATTAGTTTATCCTTATCGATTCCGGAAACTTCTTTAGTGAATTTATATGTGAACGGCGTTTTCATTTATTTCCACTCCCTCAAAATCTCATCTTTCCTGTATTTTACCATACGAATAATCAAATCCTTTGGCAGAGGCTTATTGAACGGAAACTGCACCGAGCCTTTGCCCTGTTTGAATTCTTTGAGTTCATCTGCGAACTTCTCCATGGTGGTTGGGAAAGGGTAGAATCCAACAAACTTGGCATATCCGGCCATCATGATTTGCTGATCTCGTTTGCCGGCGGGAACCAATGTAAACGATGGTACTTTATAGTTCAGAACTTCCACTGCATCGGGGGCGGCTTCTTTTATGATGCTTCGCAATTCCTGTAAAATTTTTTGCGCTTCTGCAGGCTGTGC